>CAZAIE010000056.1:0-14729 GCA_964485035.1 uncultured Myxococcaceae bacterium
GGCTGCGCGAGGCCCGGCTCGCGGTGGCCTCCCCCAGCCTGTTCCGGCCCGGGGCGAGGTACGCGGACGCGGTCGAGGAGCTGGCCCGGCTGATCCGCCCCGAGACGGGGACCCGGTGACCGCCGCCCCCCGCTTCACGGCGGCGAGGTCGGCCGCGGTGCTGCTGGGGCTGCTGCTCGCGCTGGGGGTCTGCGCGCTGCTGGGCCTCGCCTTCGGGGAGTCGCCGCTGGACCTGGGCGCTGCCCTGGGCGACGCCGCGAGCCGCGAGCACCTGGTGCTGTTCGAGCTCAGGCTCCCCCGCCTCGTGCTGGCCGCGGTGATCGGCGCGGCGCTCGCGGTCTCGGGCTGCGCGCTGCAGGCGCTCTTGCGCAACCCGCTGGCCGACCCCTTCGTGCTGGGCGTCTCGGGCGGCGCGGCGCTGGGCGGCTCGGTGGTGCTGGCGCTGGGGGGCGGCGCGCTGGCGACCTCGCTGCAGGACCGCCTCCCCGGCGCGCTGGGCACGCTCGTCGCGCGCTCGCCGGTGACGCTGGCCTCGCTGGCCGGCGCGATGTTCGCCACGGGGGTGGTCTACCTCGCGGGGCGCTTCGGGGACCGGCTCTCGACCTGGGGCGCGCTGCTGGCGGGGGTGGTCTTCAACTCGCTGGCCTCGGCGGCCATCACCTTCCTCAAGGCGCTGGCGCCGCCGGACCGGCTGGGCGACCTCGTCTACTGGCTGGCGGGAGCGCTCGACTACCCCGAGTGGCGCACCGTGGTCGCGGTGGGGCTCGTCGAGGCGCTGGGGCTGGGGGTGATCCTGTTCTTTGCCGCGGAGCTGAACCTGCTCTCGCTGGGCGACGAGGGCGCGGCCTCCCTGGGAGTGCCGGTCGAGCGGGTGCGGCGGCTGCTCTTCTTCGCCACCTCGCTGTGCGTCGCGGCGGCAGTCGCGGTGACCGGGCTCGTGGGCTTCGTGGGGCTCATCGTCCCCCACGTGCTGCGGCTGTGGCTGGGGCCCGACCAGCGGCTGCTGCTCCCCGCCTCGGCGGTGGGGGGAGCGCTGTTCCTGGTCCTGGCTGACCTGCTGGCGCGGGTGCTCTTCCGGCCGCTGGGCACCGCGACCCCGGTCGGCGTGCTCACTGCGCTGCTCGGCGGCCCGGTGTTCCTGTGGATGCTGCGCCGGGCGGGACGGGCGCTGGGCGCCTAGCCTACGGGACGGCCTCGGCGAGGCGGAGCGCCGGCAGGTAGAAGGCGAAGAGGCAGAACAGCGCCCCGGCGAGCGACACGGCGGCGGAGACGGCGAGCAGCGGCCCGCCCGCCGCGAACCCGCGCCGGCGCAGCCAGACGCCACCGATCAGCCCGGGCGCGGAGGCCACCATCAGCCACGCTGGCAGGGCGGTCTGCGCGACGAGGAGCGTCGCCCACGGCAGCGCCTCGCCCAGGTCCGCGAAGGTCTGGCCGAAGGCGTCGAGGGAGAGCAGCTCGAGCGTCAGCCCCACGAAGCCGACCGAGCCCACGGCCAGGGCCACCCCGTCGCGCCGTCGCAGGCCGCGGGGCCCGGTCCCCAGCCGCGTGGAGTAGGAGCAGGCAGGGCAGCGCGCGCGCGCCCCGTCGAGTCGCAGCTCGGTGTCGCACTCCGGGCACTGCAGGCGCTGGGCTTCGCTGGGCATTGGCGGATGCTAGCCCACCCGGAGCGGGCAGGCCCGGGCGATCGCGCCCGCGGATCTTCCCGTCACCTCCCGCCGATCTTCCGGGTGACCCGCGCGGCGGCCGCCGGTATCCTGCCGGTCCATGGCCGACTCCGTGGATGTGGTGGTAGTGGGCAGCGGCGCCGGCGGCGCCCCGGTCGCGGCGACGCTCGCCGAGGCGGGCGCGCGCGTGCTGGTGCTGGAGAAGGGGCCCTACTACACGGTCCGCGACTTCACCCACGACGAGGTGGCCATCTGCCTGCGCGACTTCTGGCAGCCCTACCCCTCCGAGGAGCCGCACACCATCCAGCGCAAGGACGACCCGGTGGCGCGCAAGGGCCGCGAGGGCTGGACGGCCAACTGCGTCGGCGGCGCCACCGTGCACATGAGCGGGTTCACCTACCGCTTCCACGACGAGGACTTCACGCTGGCGACGCGGCTGGGCGGGCTCGAGGGCGCCGACGTGGCGGACTGGCCCATCGGCCTCGCCGACCTGGAGCCGTACTACGACCTCGTCGAGGCCCGCATCGGCGTCTGCGGCGACCACACCCGGAACCCCTTCGAGAAGCGCTCCCGGCCGTTCCCGCTCCCACCGGTCGCCGAGCACCCCGCGGCGGTGCTGGTGGACGAGGCCGCGGCGAAGACCGGCCACCACACCTTCCCCACCCCGCGGGCGCTGCTCTCGCGCCCCTACGGCGGGCGGCCTCCCTGCAACCTCTGCGGCTTCTGCGGCGACTGGGGCTGCGAGAACGGCGCCAAGTCCAGCGTGCTGGCGACGCTCATCCCCGCGGCCGAGACGACCGGGCGCTGCGAGGTCCGTCCGCGCTGCATGGTCAGCCGGGTGCTGGTGGACGAGCGCGACCGGGCGGTGGGGGTCGAGTATCTCGACGCCGCAGGGCGCCTGCAGGTGGTCCACGCCCGGGCCGTCGTCGTCGCCGCCTCCGCGCTGGAGAGCGCGCGGCTGCTGCTCAACTCCCACACCGCGCGCCACCCCCGCGGGCTGGCCAACGGCTCGGGCCTTCTGGGCCGCAACCTCACCTTCTCGAACTTCGGCAAGGGCACCGCCGTCTTCGACCGCGCCGCGGTCCGCGCCAAGGTGGGCGAGCGGGGCTTCGACCTGCCCTTCCTCCAGCGCAGCATCCAGGACGACTACTGGATGGAGGGCTCGGGGCTGACGCTGCCCAAGGGCGGCACGTACAACTTCCTGCTCGCCTACCCGAACGTCATCAACGCCGCGGTGCGGCTCTTCAAGGACTCCGACAACAAGCTCTGGGGCCCGGCGCTGAAGGAGCGCCTGCGCCAGTACTTCCACGAAGAGCTGGTGATGGAGTTCGAGATCTTCGGGGAGTTCCTGCCCACCCCGGCCACCTTCGTGGACCTGGACCCCAACGTGAAGGACAAGTGGGGCCTGCCGGTGGCCCGCATCCACGTGAAGCACCACCCCGCGGACGTCGAGACCAACACACAGATGGTGCGGCGGGGCCTGCAGGTCTTCCGGGCGATGCAGCCGGCGCCGCGCACCGCCTCCGGCTGGACCTGGGGCACCACCACCTTCCACCTGCAGCACGGCACCTGCCGCTTCGGGACCGACCCGGCGCGCTCGGTGCTGGACCGCGACTGCCAGGCCCACGACGTCGCGAACCTCTACGTGACCGACGGCAGCTTCATGCCCACCTCGGGCGGCGCGCCGGCCACCCCCACCATCCTGGCCAACGCCTTCCGGGTCGCCGAGCGGCTCGCCGGGCGCTTCCGCCGCCGGGAGATCGACTGACGCCCGGTCTCCCCGCGCGCTAGACTCCGAGCCCACCCCATGGAGCCCATCGCCCCCACCGCGATCTCGCGCAAGCTCCCCGACAACGAGGCCATCGCCGGCTACTCGCTGGAGCTGCTCATCGGCAAGGGCGGCATGGGCGAGGTCTACCAGGCGGTCCAGCTCTCGCTGGGGCGCAAGGTGGCCATCAAGCTGCTCCCGCTGGAGTTCGCGCGGGAGGAATCCTTCGTGGCGCGGTTCGAGAAGGAGGCCGCGGCGCTGGCCTCGCTCAACCACCCCAACGTGGTCTCCATCGTCGACAAGGGCAAGAACGCCGAGACCTATTACCTGGTCATGGAGTTCGTGGGCGGCCCCTCGCTGCGAGAGGTGATGCGCGAGCGGCAGCTGCACTGGACCGAGTCGCTGCGCATCGTGGGGGACATCGCCCGCGCCATCGACTATGCGCACGGCCGCGGGGTCATCCACCGCGACCTGAAGCCGGAGAACATCCTCTTCGACACCCAGGCCGGGTTCATCCCCAAGGTCACCGACTTCGGGCTGGCGGGCTTCAAGGGCGGCGAGAGCGAGCGGCGCTTCGCACTCACCGACACGCACGTGTCCATGGGCACGCTCGCGTACATGGCCCCGGAGCAGCAGGTCGACGCCAAGGGCGTGGACGGCCGCGCCGACCTCTACTCGCTGGGGGTGATGCTCTACGAGATGCTGGTGGGCGACGTGCCGCGCGGCCACTTCGACCCGCCCAGCGCCATCAAGCCCGGCATCGACAAGCGGGTGGACGCCATCGTCGCGCGGTGCCTGAAGGCGGTGCCGGGCGACCGCTATCCCTCGGTGGCGGCGCTGCTCGCGGAGCTCGAGCCCTTCGCGCCGAACACCACGCGGGCGCCCACGCTGCGGCTGAAGCTCTCGCGGGCCGAGAAGATCCGCCGGGCCCTCCAGCAGGCGGGCCGGGCGGCGATGCGCGCGAGCAGCTACGTCGCCCTCTCGCTGGCGCTCCTGGTCCTCGCCGTGGGGGCCGTCCGCTCCACGCGGACACCAGCGCCGGTCTGGCTGCGGGCGGAGGCTGCCGCGGGGGAGCTCTCGCCCACCGGGCTGGTCTTCTCTCCCGGCACCATCGAGACCAGCGCCGACCGGCGGACGCTGCGGCTGGGCGAGGGCGCCGAGAAGATCCCGGTGGTCGGGGTGGGCCGCACCATCCAGCTGGGCCCTGACGGGGTCACCTTCGCCGAGCAGGCGGGGCCGGGCCGGGCCTCGCCCGAGGTGGCCGACCTCGCAGGCGAGAGCGCCATGGTGTCGGGGGTGGTCTCGCCCCCCAGGCCGCCTCCCCGCAAGCTGGTGGGCACGCTCCGACGCTGGGTGCTGGGCAACACCCCCGAGCCCCGGTCTGCGCTGATGCTGCAGGGGGCGCCGGGTCGCTACGCGGCCCTGGTGCTCTACGGCCACGAAGGCGCGTGCGCCTTCGAGTGGAGCTTCGGAGAGAGGCAAGGCGTGGCGCTCGGCCCGAAGCTGGGCGCGGCCCCTGGCGTCTTCGAGGTGTCCATCGACGCGGACGGGGCGCTGCAGGCCTTCGTCGGCGAGGGGGCGGCCCGCACTGCGGTGGGCCTGCCGGTGCTGCTAGGCGCCGACTGGAAGGAAGCGATGGGGGGAGCCCCCAAGGCCGCCGTGGGGTGCCTCGACGCCCAGTGCGACTTCCGCAAGCTCTCCTTCGAGGTGACGCGGAAGCCGGCGCCGCCCACTCCCAGGGAAGAGCCAGAGGTTCGGGAAGAGAAACCCGAGCCCGAACCCAAAGAGGTCCGTCCCGAGGCGAAGAAGGCGGACCCCAAGCCAGAGCCGAAGAAGCCAGACCCCAAAGCCGAGCCGAAGAAGTCGGAGCCCAAGAAGCCAGAGCCGAAAAAGACTGACTCGAAGAAGGCCGAGCCGAAGAAGACCGAGCCGAAGAAGGATCCCCCGAAGAGGGCCAAGCACTGAACTCCGTGCACGCGGATCCACCGGCCCCTGACAGCCCTGTCGCAAATCGCTGGGAAGGCTCGACTGTGCGGGGGATCACACGCTCCCCCGAACCGCTGGGGATTTGGGGAGTTTCCGTCCCCCGCCCCTGGCCTGCTCCCCGTGGCACAAGCGTTGCTCAATGTTCCTGCGTCTGCGGCGGAACGGAAACAGAGCTTCCCCGCCACCTCGCTTCGACCGGCCGATATGGCGAAGCCCTGGTGACAGATGGTTGGGTACCCGATAGGCGGGTACCCACCGCTCGCTCCCCGGCCGGCCCCGGGGGGCGAGCGGATGTTTTTTCGGGCTCGTGCACTCCTGCACGAGTCCGTTTCTTTTCCCCCCACTCAGAGCCCCTCGACGCGGTTCGGGGTCGTGCCCCGCGCGAGTCGCCGGTCGAGGTGCTAGAGCGGGTGTCAGGCCCTCGAAAATCACGTGCCAGTGCATCGACTTCGGGGTGTCCAGCCTTTCTTCGATCGCTTTTTGGAAGTGGGGCAACTAACGAGTCGATGTCGATCCGCGATGCCAGCCTGAAGTTGTCGACTTCACCTCTGACCCTCATCGCGGGTCGAGACACCGACGCCTGCGGCTGGGCCCGCAGGAGCCTTCGGCCCTTGTCCATGTCCACTCTGATGAGCCCAGATTGCTGCGCCGACGGGACCCAGGCTCCGGCGGCCAGCGTGAACCTGGAAGTCCTGACAGCCCTGTCGCGCCCATCCCGGCAGCCGCGTCGCAGCGGAAGCCGGCTGGCCTGGAATCCAAGAGCGATTCCGGCCGTTTCGCGCCGCGTTCAGGGCAGGGCCGAAGGTGGCATGACCGTTGCTGTTTCCGCCGCGCGAAACCGTAGCTAAGGGAGGCACCCCATGAAGCACTTGGCGCTGACTTCGTTCGTTCTGATGGGCTTCATCGTCCTCCCGGGGTGCATCTGCATTCCCGAGCGGACCTGTCAGGACGACGGCTGTTACTGTGACGGGCCCGACTGCGTGCCAGACGTTGGCCCCGACGTTCGTCCTGACGCTGGCCCCGATGTGATCTACTGCTTCGATCACTCGGACTGCCCGAGCGGCATGTACTGCGCCCCCAACGGCGTTTGCACCTACGGCACCCGGCCGACGACCTGCAAGCAGACCTCCGAGTGCGCCCCCTCCGAGATCTGCACGAACGGCAAGTGCACCCCCGTGCGCTGCAGCTACGACAGTGACTGCGCCATTGGCCAGCGCTGCCTCGCCGGGACCTGCTCCGGCGGCTGCACCATGGACGCCGACTGCCTCGCCGGCGAGCGCTGCTTCGAAGGCGCCTGCACCCCCATCTCGGTCACCTGCTCCACCAAGACCGACTGCAAGATCGGTGAGGACTGCATCAACGGGGTGTGCGGCAAGCTCTGCTTCGAGCAGAAGGACTGCGCAGCGGGCTACACCTGCGAAAACCACATCTGCATCATCATCCCCCCGCAGCAGTGCACCTCGGCCGCCGACTGCCAGGCCGGCTCCGCCTGCGTGAACGGCGTCTGCCGCGCCAACTGCCTCACCGACACGCAGTGCGCCCAGGGCCGGGTGTGCGAGGCCAACCTCTGCGTGCCCATCTGCACCTCCGACACGATGTGCTCGGGTGGCAAGCTCTGCCAGGGAGGCCACTGCGTGAACCCGTGCGTGCTCGACTCCGACTGCGGCGTGGGCAAGGTCTGCCAGGCCGGCAAGTGCCAGGCCACCTGCACCACCGACAGCCAGTGCGGCACCGGCAACGTCTGCCGCGCCGGGGTCTGCCGCCGCACCTGCGCCCTCGACAGCGAGTGCCCCACCGGCCTGTACTGCCAGAACGGCATCTGCGCCGCCGCCTGCCAGGCCGACAAGGACTGCGCCACCGGCAACGTCTGCGTCTCCGGCCACTGCCGCACCAGCTGCCAGATGGACACTCAGTGCCAGACCGGCCAGGTCTGCGAGAGCGGCACCTGCCAGGCTGGCTGCATCGAAACCAGCTGTGGCGCCGGCAAGATCTGCAGCGCCGGCCGCTGCTACGCCAACTGCACCAGCGACACCCAGTGCGGCTCGGGCAAGGTGTGCCGCAACGGCGCCTGCGTCGCCGGCTGCTCCAGCGACACCCAGTGCCCCACCGGCCAACTCTGCGTGGAGGGCGGCTGCAAGACTGCCTGCGCCAGCGACACCCAGTGCCCCGCCGGCCAGATCTGCCGCACCGGCCAGTGCGTGGTGGGCTGCGTGATGGACAGCCAGTGCAAGCCCGACGAGATCTGCCAGGGCGGCGGCTGCAAGGTGGGCTGCGTGAGCGACTCCAAGTGCGGCGTCGGCAAGCTCTGCGTGGCCGGCCAGTGCCAGACCGGCTGCTCCTCGGACTCGCAGTGCAAGACCGGCGAGATCTGCAAGAGCGGCGCGTGCGCCCCCGGGTGCACCACCGACGCGGCGTGCGGCGCCGGCAAGATCTGCAAGGGCGGCGCTTGCGTGGTGGGCTGCACCAGCGACACCCAGTGCGTCGCTCCGCAGACCTGCAAGGACGGAAAATGCTCGTAGCCTGAGCCTGCGCCGGGGCTGGCCCCCGACGCCTCACTGACCCGGCGGCCCGCTCCTCCAACGAGGGGCGGGCCGTCGGCTTTTGGGGGTGCTAGGCTGCCTGCCGTGCGACTCCCGCGTTCCAAGCTGACCCGCGGCCTCGTGGGCGCCCTCGGTGGTGCCGCTACCTTCGTGGCCCTCGGTCAGGTCTACGCCGTCTTCGGCAGCAGTTGAATGATCCTCTGTCGCCCGGCGGTCGCCGCGGTCTACGGGGCTCTCTTCGGCGTGCTGATGCTGCTCCCCGCTGGGGACGCGGCCCCCGAGAAGCCTGCCCAACCAGAGTCCCCTCCGGACCAGGCTCCTCCTGGCTGAGCTGTCGTGTCGGGGGCCTGGCACCGGACCGCTGCGACCTGCGGACAGAAAAATCCCCCGCGGAACCGTGTGGGCAGCGTCCATTGAACCCTGTCTAAACAGGTGGGAAGCGTGCAGGAGACCGTAGGCGTCCTTCTCGCCGAAGCGAGGGCTTGCTCATGGTCTCCGAAGCACGGTCCCCCAAATGGACATATCGGTTCGAATTTCTGCCACCCATCACGAGAACCGCAGGGGAATCGGTCGGTATTCAGTTTGGAAGCAGTGTACTCCTCGCTCGCGGGCCCCTTCAACGAGCTGGGCACCGTTCCCCCGAGTGGGACGCAATCGTTCGCGGCGGGACGCTGCGCCTCAGGCCTTGGTCTTCAAACCGGCGATGTACATCGCGAGCTCCGACTGGAAGCGGGGGTCGCGGTTCTCGAAGGCCAGGCCCACGCCGCCGTGCTCCGGGTGATCGAAGCAGTGGACCACACGCGCCGAGGTGAGCAACTGCTTGCCGTTGGGCAGGTTCATCGAGAGCTGCACGTAGGTGTTGGTCTGGGGCCTGGCTGTGGTCTTGATGAAGATGCCGCCCTTCGAGATGTTGCTCGCATATTCCGCGGTGAGGGCCGAGTCGGTCTTGTACTCGACGGCGAGCTGGACGTCGTACCGCTCCTCCTTGCGCTGCCCAGCCGCGGCCCTCGCTGCGGCAGGCGTCCCGGAACCCCGGGGCGGCGCTGCCGCGGGCCTCGCTGCGGCGGGGGTCATCGGGCGACCCGGCCCTGCGCCGCGGGCGATGGGGGG
This sequence comes from uncultured Myxococcaceae bacterium, assembly GCA_964485035.1. Classification (GTDB taxonomy): domain Bacteria; phylum Myxococcota; class Myxococcia; order Myxococcales; family UBA5297; genus CAZAIE01. The sequence goes on from CAZAIE010000056.1 coordinate 9,069, forward strand.
CAAGGGCCCGGAAGACGTCGCGGCCTCCTTCGGGGGAATGGAGACCGTCCCGCCTCCCTGCCGTGCGCGCATCGCCGCGAAGTGCGCCTCGAGCGCCGTGGCAGCCTGGGCGTAGCTCTCGCAGACCACGTTCGCGGCAGTCGGGGACTTGAAGTAGTGCTCCTTGAAGCGCTTCCGGTCGTCCTCGGGGAGCCGCAAGAGCTCCACGAACGCGCCGCCCGTCCGCTGGGTCCCCTTCTCGACGTCCTTGAGCATGGCGCGGATGTACAGGGTGAAGTCCGCCTCGATGGCGAGAACCCCGCACGACATCCGCGGGACCACCTCGAGCCGCTTCAGCTTCTCCCGGGGCATGTGCTCAGCCAGTGACTTCACGAACAGCACCACCTGCGGTGCCTGGTCCGCGGTCTCCCAGATCAGCGCCAGTTCGAAGCTGGACACGCTCGACTCCTCCTGCCCCCATCTCCGGCCAAGGCCCCACAGAGTATTCAAGTTGCGGGCCCGGGAGGAACACCTCGTGCAAATGACCGTTGCCCCCGGGTCACTCCGACGCCGAGAGCCACACCTGGGGTCTTGTCAACCCAGTCTCTGGCTCGATCGGTCGGCCCTATCGACAGGTTGACAGGCCCAGCCCAGAGGCCTACTAGCCCGACCATGAAGAAGACGGTGACCGTCCGGTACTACGCCCTGGTCGGCTCTCGCCGCGGCACGCAGAGCGAGCCCTACCAGACCGAGGCCCAGACCGCGCGCCAGCTCCTCCGCGAGATCCAGGCGGGCCACGCCCTGCCGCTGACCACGCACATCGTGAAGGCAGCCATCAACGACGAGTTCGTGGACTGGGACGCCCCCATCCACGACGGCGACGTCGTCACCCTGATGTCGCCCTTCTCGGGAGGCTAGCCGCGGTCGACGGCCTGGATCGCCGCGAGCACCTTCTCCGGAGTGAGCGGGAACTGCCGCATCCGGGCGCCGGTGGCGTTGTAGAGGGCGTTCGCGAAGACCGGCGCGGGGCCGTTGATGCCAATCTCCGAGACGCTCTTGGCGCCGAAGGGGCCGGTCTCCTCGAACGAGGGGACCAGGATGGACCGCACCCGCGGCCGGTCCCGCATGGAGAAGATGTGGTACTCGGCGAACGAGGGGTTGAGCATCTTCCCGTTGCGGAAGAGGTACTCCTCGGTCAGCGCGAAGCTGATGCCGTTGAGCGTGGCCCCCTCGGTCTGGCCCTCGCAGAGCTGCGGGTTGATGGGCGTGCCGCAGTCCACCGTGGCCACGTAGTCGAGCACCTTGATGAACCCGGTCCAGGTGTCCACCTCGATCTCCGCGAAGTGCGCGGCGAACGGCGGCGGCGACTTGTGGGTGGTGTGCGAGGCGGTGCCGATGATCTGGTACTGGTTCTTCGCGTACAGCGCGTAGCACGCGAGGTCGGCGTAGCTGACCTGCCGGCTGCCGTCGAGGCTGCGCACCGACGCGTCCTCGCACCGCACCTGGTCCACGCCCAGGCCCAGCATCTCGGCCCCCGTCGCCAGGAGCTGCCGCTTCACCTCCGCCGCCGCCTTGCGCACCGCCTCGCCCGACAGGTAGGTCGTCGAGGATGCGTACGCCCCCACGTCGAATGGGGTCAGGTCGGTGTCGGACGAGTAGACGACGAACTTGTCGGTGGTGGTCGAAAGCTCCTCCGCGGCGATCTGCGAGAACACCGTGTCCGCGCCCGTGCCCAGGTCGGTGGCCCCCACCAGCAGGTTGAACGACCCGTCCTCGTTGATCTTGATGACCGCGCCGCCCATGTCGATGTGGGGGATCGACGAGCCCTGCATCATGCACGCCATGCCCAGGCCGCGGCGGAAGCGGCCCGTCTTCGATCGCCAGTCGGTGCGGCGCTGCCACCCGATGGCCTCGGCGCCGCGGGCGATGCACTCGCCCAGGGCGCACGAGCCCACGGTCATCGCCACGCCCTCCTTGCCCTCGCCCAGCGCGGCGAACACGGGCGAGCCCTCGCCGCTCCTGATGTGGTTGCGCCGGCGGAACTCGAGCGGGTCCATGCCGATGGCCTCGGCCATCTGGTCCACCACCGACTCCATGGCGAAGAACGCCTGGGTCGCGCCGAAGCCGCGGTAGGCGCCGCCCACGGGGAGGTTGGTGTAGAAGACCTTGCCGTCGAAGTGGACGTTCTCGCAGCGGTACAGCGGCAGCACCTTCGAGCCCGAGCAGGACACCACCGTGAGCCCGTGCCCGCCGTAGGCGCCGGTGTTGTTCCAGCAGTCCATGCCCAGCGCGGTGATGGTCCCGTCCCGCTTCACCCCGGCGCGCAGCCGCACGCGCATGGGGTGCCGGGTGCGGCCGCTGCGGAAGTTCTCCTCGCGGGTGAACTGCCACAGGCAGGGGCGCCCGGTGCGCAGCGCGAACAGCGCCACCACGTCCTCGAGCAGCACCTCCTGCTTGGAGCCGAAGCCGCCGCCGATGCGCGGCTTGATCACCCGCAGCTTCTGGACCGGCAGCCCCAGCGCCTGCGCGACGATGCGCCGGCAGTGGAAGGGCACCTGCGTGGACGAGGTGATCTCGATGCGCCCGCCGGGCGAGACGCGCGCCAGCGCCACGTACGGCTCGATGGGGCAGTGCTGGGCATAGGGGGTCTCGAAGACCTGGTCGAAGGTGAAGTCCGCCTCGCGCAGGCCCTGCTCGAAGTCGCCCGCCTCGCACGCCACCCGGCCCACCAGGTTCGCCTTCGGGTCATATGGGATGGGGATGACGACGTGCGCCTCGGGCTCGTCGTGGATCACCGGGGCCCCGGGCGCCATCGCCTCGTCGATGGAGAGGACCGGCTTGAGCACCTCGTACTCGACCTTGATGGCCGCGAGCGCCGCCTCGGCCTGGGACTCGGTCTCGGCCGCGACCGCCGCCACCCGGTCGCCCACGAAGCGCACCTTGGTGTCGAAGCTGAACGTGTCGTACGGCGAGGGCTCGGGGAAGCCCTGCCCCGCGGTGCAGTGCGCGATGCGCGGGACGTTGCCGTGCCACAGCACCGCCTTGACCCCCGGCATCCGCTCGGCGGCAGACACGTCCACCTTCTTGAGACGCGCGTGGGGGTGCGTGCTCCAGAGCATCTTCACGATCAGCGCGTCGCGCGGGGCGAAGTCGGCGACGTACGAGTCCCGCCCCAGCGCCAGCTGCAGCGCGTCGACCTTCGGGACCGCGCGGTTGACCTCGCGGAAGGTCCGGGTGGGCCCGCTCATGGCAGCGCCTCCAGCGTCTTCGCCTTGGTGGAGCCCGGCGGGGCGCGCCGGTCCAGCACCTTGCGCAGCGCCCGCCAGATCTTCTCGTAGCCGGTGCAGCGGCAGAGGTTGCCGTCCATGTACTCCCGGACGATCTCGTCCTCGTACTCCGCCTCGTGCTCGATGAGGGCAGTGGCGCTCATCACCATGCCCGGGGTGCAGTAGCCGCACTGCACCGCCCCGTGCGCGACCAGCTCCTGCTGCAGCTCGCTGGGCTTCTCGAGCGTGCCCACCGACTCGACGGTGCGGACCTCGCGCCCCTCGGCCTGGAGCGAGTAGAGCAGGCAGGAGTACACGGCACGCCCGTCCAGCAGCACGGTGCAGGCGCCGCAGGTCCCCTGGCCGCAGCCGTACTTCGCGCCGCGGTAGCCCTCGCGCCGCACGAGCGCCAGCAGCTTCTCGTCCGGCTCGGCGACGGCGTAGGTCTTGCGCTCGCCGTTGAGGGTGAAGGAGACGGCCCGGATACCCTCGCCGATCATGAGACCCTCCCGCGCGCGAAGGTCGCGGCGCGCTCCAGCGCGTCGAGCAGCGAGACCCGCGCGAGCTGCTTGACGTAGTCGGCGCTCATCCCCTCGCCGCCGACCCAGGGGGCGTCCCCCGCCGCCTTCGCGGCTGCCTCCTCGAAGGCCAGGGGGGTCGCCTCCCGGCCCAAGAGCGCCGCCTCGACCGCGGGCAGGCGCCGGGGGAAGGACACCGCGCTGCCCACCGCCACCCGGGCCGCCTTGATGGCCTCGCCCTCGAACTCCAGGACCGTGGCCATGGTGCAGAGCGAGAACGCGGCGGCGTTGCGGACCGCCTTCACCGAGCCGAAGCCCACGTGGGCCTTCAGCACCGGGACGCGCACGCAGGTGAGCAGGTCGCCGCCGGTGAAGCGCGCGGCGGGCTGGCTGGCGAAGAACTCGTCCGCGGGGACCTCGGACTCCTTCCCCGAGTACACGACCATCCTCGCGTTCATCGCCAGCAGCACCACCGGCATGTCCGCCCAGGGGAAGACGCGGCAGATGTTCCCGCCCAGCGTAGAGATGTTGCGGATCTGGTGGGTGGAGATGCGCCGGCAGATCTCGTGCATCGCCCACCGGGGCGCGCGGTAGCGCTGGATGTCGGAGAGCGGCGTGGTGGCGCCGATGGCGAAGTAGTCGCCATCGGGCCGGATGTACGACAGCCCGAGCCGGGTGACGTCCACCGCGGTGGCCGGCGCGTCGGAGGACATGAAGTGGAGCGAGGTGCCCCCGGCGAGCGCGAGCCCCTTGGGCCCGAGCTCCCGCAGGTACCCTCGCGCCGCCGCCAGGCTGGCGGGGCGCAGGAATTCGCACAGCTTCATGACCGCTCCTTGGCTGCCGGCCCGTCGCCGGGCCGCGCGTGGCGCGCCGCTACGCCCTGCCCTTGCCGACCGGGTTCGTCAGGAACTCGATCTTGGTGCGGGCGGTGGCGCGGGCGACCATGCCCGCGGAGAGCCGGTTGGCGTCGGCGAAGAGCTGCTTCTCGTCGACGTTCACTAGGCGCGCCTCCTTCACCACCACCTTGCCGTTCACCAGCACGGTGTCGGCGCGGTGCATGCCGGTGGTGAAGCAGAGCGCGGCGAGCGGGTCGTGCATCGCCCCCGCGAGGCCGAGGTCGTCGAGGCGGAAGAGCACGATGTCCGCCGCGCAGTTGGGCGCGAGCTGGCCGACGTCGTCGCGGCCCAGGACCTTGGCGCCGCCGCGGGTGGCGATGCGCAGCGCGCGGCGTGCGGGCATGGCCTCCACGCCGGTGCCGACGCGGTGGACCATGGTGCACATCTGCAGCTCGCGGATCATGTCCGAGGCGTCGTTGCTGGCCGAGCCGTCGACCGCGAGGCCCACCGGCACGCCCAGCTCGAACGCGCGGGGGATGGGCGCGATGCCGGAGCCGAGGCGCAGGTTCGACGTCGGGCAGTGCGCGATGCCCGTGCCGGTCTTGGCCATGAGCTTGAGCTCGTCCTCGTTGAGGTAGACGCCGTGGGCGTACCAGACGTCGGGGCCGAGCCAGCCCACCTTCTCCATGTAGGCCAGCGGCCGGGCGCCCAGCGTGCGCAGGCAGAAATCGTCCTCGTCCTTGGTCTCGGCCAGGTGGGTGTGCAGCCGCACCTTGTGGGCGCGCGCGAGCTGCGCCGACTCCACCAGCAGCTCGTCGGTGACCGAGAAGGGCGAGCAGGGCGCGAGCGCGAGGCGGCACATGCTGAAGCGCTTGGCGTCGTGGAACTGCTGGATGACGCGCTCGCTGTCCGCGAGGATCACCTCGGGCTCCTGCACCACGTCGTCCGGCGGGAGACCGCCCTTGGACTTGCCGCGCGACATCGAGCCGCGGCTGGGGTGGAAGCGCGCGCCCAGCTTGCGGGCGGACTCGATGGTCTCGTCCAGGAGCTGGCCGGTCTGCT
>CAZAIE010000057.1:0-8099 GCA_964485035.1 uncultured Myxococcaceae bacterium
ACCCGAAGCCCCGCGCCCCGCGAGCAGGAAAACAGGGCAGGTCCCCAGAATTCGGGTCGACCCAGTCCACACCGTCGACCCAGTCCACCCAGTCCACGTCCACCGCCCCACTCACCCCAGCGCCGCCCCCAGCACGACCATGAGCAGGAACCCGCCCAGCAGGCCGAAGGTGGCGGCGTCCTCGTACCCATTGCGGTGGGTCTCCGGGATGATCTCGTGGCTGATGACGAAGAGCATCGCCCCGGCCGCGAACCCCAGGCCCCAGGGCAGGAACGAGACCGCCAGCGAGACCGCCGCGGCGCCCAAGAGCCCGCCCACTGTCTCCACGAACCCGGTCGCGAAGGACACGAAGACCGCGAACGGCGCCCGGTAACCCGCGGCCAGCAGCCCCAGCGCCACCACCAGGCCCTCGGGGATGTTCTGCAGGAAGATGGCCGTGGTCAGGTCCAGCCCGTTGCCCACGTTGCCGCCGCCGAAGCCCACGCCCACCGAGAGCCCCTCGGGGAAGTTGTGGATGGTGATGGCCATGACGAAGAGCCAGGTGCGGCGCATCTTGTGCGAGGCCGGCCCCTGCGTCCCCAGCAGAAAGTGCTCGTGCGGGGTCACGCGGTTGACGAAGTACACCGTCAGCGCCCCCACCAGCATGCTCGCCGCGACCGCGAGGGAGGCCAGCACCTGCGAGTGGAAGCGGGCCCCCGCCGCCTCGAGCCCGGGGGTGATGAGCGAGAACACCGTCGCCGCCAGCATGATCCCCGCGGCGACGCTCTGCAGGACGTCCTGGGCCCGCTGCGACACCTTCCTCAGCGCGAGCACCGGCAGCGCCCCCACGCCCGTCCCGGCGCTGGCGGCCACGCTCGCGAGCAGGCCCACGACGAAGGGGGAGAGCGAGCCGAGCCAGGTGTGGAGACCGTTCATGGCGCCCGATGTACCACGGGCCCGCGCGAGCCGGTCACGGAAGGCTCACGTCCACCACCAGCGGGTCGTGGTCCGAAACCGACACCCCGCCCGCCCGCGGCGCCTCGACCGACCGCGGCGGCAGACTCTCCCGCCCGTCCCGGCGCTCCCCTGCCGAGAGAGCGCGCACCCCGCGCCCCGCGAACCAGTCCATCCGCAGCGGGCAGACTCCGCCCCAGGGCTTCAGCTTCCAGCGCAGGACCGGGACAGCCACTGCCGGCAGGTGCTCGCGCACGCTGCTCTCGCACTCGAAGGTCCCCACCGTGTAGCGCAGGCTCCCGCGGCCGAGGTCGTTGAACTCGCGCCAGGCGAGCCCCGCCGCCTGGAGCGCGGCGAACACCGGCGCCTCGTAGATCTCCCAGGGGCGCATGTAGTGCTCCACGCCGTGCGGGAACCCGCCGCGCCAGAGCTTCGCCCAGAGGTTGCGCACGAGCGCCCAGGTGCTGCTCACGTCGTAGGTGTGCGTGTTGAGGTCGCCGCCCAGCAGCAGCGGGTGCTCCCGACCCGTCGCCTCGAGCAGCGCCGTGAGCTGCGCCGCGCGCTGGGAGGTGGAGGCCACCGAGTCCAGGTGCGCCGTCGCCAGGCGCAGCGTCCCCAGCGGCGTCGCAAGATCCGCCCAGAGCGCGCGCTTGGCGCCCAGCCGCTTCTCGCTGGACTGGAACTTGTCCCGGGTCACCGGCAGGGACACGTTCTCGGCGCGCGAGAGAGGCCAGCGCGAGAGGATGGCGTTGCCGTGCAGCCCCAGCTCGTTCTCGCCCTCCGGCGCCCCGTCGCGCTCGTCCCCCAGGTCGAGGCACACGTAGCTGTTCCCGAAGACCCAGCCGAACCCCAGCGCCTCGGCCACCTCGCGCGCGACGTGGCGGTTCCCCGAGCGCGCCATCCCCAGGTCCACCTCGTTGAGGCAGAGCGCGTCCAGGTCCTGCAGGAACGGCTCTTGGCGCAGCACCTCGAGCAGCGCGTCGAGGCGCAGCCCGCGCTGGACGTTCCAGGTGGCGACGCGCAGGAACGTCCGCGGGGGTCTCGGCGCGGGGCGTGAGGGCACGCCCGCGAGCAGCGTGCCTGCGAGCCCCTCCGCACGGGGCCCCAGCCGCTCCCATTCGGCGCTTTGGACGAGGGCGCGCCGGGTGCGGAAGCGGCGCAGCGCGGCGCGTTCGTCAGCCGAGAGCGGCGCAGGGAGCGGGGGCAGCGGGTTGAGCGGCGAGGGTCCGGTCATGAAAACCTCGAGCCGCGGATTCGAGCACGAAGCCCCCTCTTCGGGGAACGGCGAAGACCGGGGCCCGCTCTGGTGTCCGGGCAAGCCCCCTGTCCAGCCAGAGAAACACTCTGCTACCGTGCGTGAAGCACCACTCGTCACAGGAGGAATGACACATGGCCAAGCAGCCCGTGATGACGGTCAACCTCGCGAGCGAGACGCTGGAGTGGCTGGACGCCCTGGCGGAGAACGGCCTGCTGGTGACGACGAAGGGGAAGGCCGCGCCGCACCCCCAGGTCGCGAAGCTGGTGCAGGCGCTGCACGTGGTGCTGGCCGGCGGCAAGGTGGACCTGAAGGTCGCCAAGCGCGGCGACCCCAAGCTGAAGAAGGCCCTCGACCAGAAGCTCGAGAAGGCGCTGAAGGCGAGCGCGAAGCTCACCGGAGACATGCGGGTGCTGATGCCCTGAGGGCGGTGAGGTAGGCGTGCAGAGAGCGCAGGGAATCTGGCGGACGTTCTGCGAGTCGTACGACCCGGTACGCTCGCTGCGCGAGGTGAAGCCCGCCAACCTGCTGGTCTTCGCCGCCTTCGTGGTCGCGGTGCTCGCCGCGATGACCTTCATCCCGCCGGTCCAGCGCTTCACCGGGTTCGAGCACCCGGTGGCGCTGGGCGCGGTGCTGCTGTGCGCCATCGGGCTGGACCTGCTCGCCTGGCGCTTCTGGAGCCGGGAGGCGCTGCGCCACGCGCTGGTCTTCGCCGCGATGGCCGGGTACTGCGCCTTCGCCCCGCTGATGATGCTCGCCACCACCGAGCCCACCCGCTACGCCTTCGGGCTGCTCTACGGGCAGATCGCCTCGGACTACGGCCGCCGGCTCTCCTTCAGCTGGCCGATGACCGTGGCCGCCTCCCTCGTCCCGGTGGGCATCACCCTCGTCGCCTGGGAGGACTTCGCCACCGTCGTCCTCGCGGTGTTCGGGGCCATGATGTACGTCTACGCGAGCCTCACCACCCGTGGACAGCGGCGCCTGGCGCGCGAGAACGCGGGGCTCGAGTCGGCGTTCCAGGTCGCGGACCGGCTGGCCTCCAACAGCGTGGACATCGCCCAGGGCAGCTCGCTGGCGGAGAGCAGCGCGCTGGTCCACCACCTGAGCAACGCGCTCACCCCGGTCCTGCACAACATCCGCTTCGCCCGCACCGCCGAGGGGCTCGACCCCGAGGTCGAAGAGGCGCTCGCCGACGCCGAGCGCAACGCGCGCCGCTCCTCGGAGATCCTCGCGAAGTGGATGGAGGTGGTGAAGCACCGCGCCCAGAAGCCGGTGGGACACTTCGAGCTGCAGAGGACGCTGCGCGCGCTGGTCGAGGCGCACGAGAGCCCGCCGGGCGTCGCCTTCGTGCTCCTCGTCGAAGAACCGCTGCCGCAGCTGGTGGTGCAGGGCGACCCCGAGCACCTGCGGCTCGCGTTCGAGAATCTGGTGCGCAACGCGCGCGAGGCGGGCGCGGGCCGGGTCAGCGTCGGCGCCCGGCTGCTCCCAGCCGGCGAGGGCGTGCTGGTCACCGTCCGGGACGACGGCCCCGGCATCCCGCCCGAGCTCAAGCCGCGCCTGCTGCACTCGCTGGTCACCTCCAGCAAGTCCGACGGCCACGGCTTCGGCCTCTACCTCTCGCGGAGGCTGGTGGAGCTGCTCGGCGGCGCGCTGCAGCTCGCCGAGACGTCGGGCCCGGGCGCCTGCTTCGAGCTGCGGCTCCCTGGCGCGATCCCGGCGGCGCCCGAGGAGGCCGCGTGATCCGGCCCATCCCCGAGGCAGCGGTGGAGCTGCGCACCCGGCGCCTGCTCGAGGAGTTGGTCGAGTCCGGCGATCTCGACCGGCCCTCCTGCCGCCTGCTCTCGGCCGTGCTGGAGCGGGCGCGCGGCGCGCACCCCGGGGGTTTCGTCTACCTCGTCGCCGACGCCCTGGGCGCGCGGCCCGACGCCGCGCTCCAGGCCGGAGCGCTGGCCCAGCTCTTCTACGCCGCCGCGAGCTTCACCGACGACCTCCAGGACGAGGACCGGCGCGACGCGCTGGCGCACCTGGACCGCCGGCTGCAGCTCAACGCCCTGGCCCAGCTCCTCTGCGCCACCGCGACCTGGGGTCAGGGCGCCCGGCGGCTCCTGGGCCCGGGGCCGGCCCTCGACGTCCTGGGCGCCACCTTCCGCGCTGGCGTGGCCATGCTCACCGGACAGCGCCTCGAGCTGGCCCCCGGTCGCTGGACCACCCGGCGCTACCTCGAGGTCGCGCGGCTCTCCGCGGGCCGGCAGTTCGAGGCCTACCTGGGCATGGCCGCAGCCGCTGCGCGCGCCCCGCCGCGGACGCTGGTCGCCGTGGGCCAGCCGCTGGGCGTGCTCTTGCAGATCCACCACGACCTTCGGGCGCGCGATCTGCGCCTGCGTGGGTTCTCGGCGCGCGCCCTGGACCTCACCCGCAGGCGCGTGGAGCGCGAGGCGGTCCTGGCCATCGCCGCCGCGCCGCGCCGCGCCCGCCCGTGCCTCGAAGCCTTCGTGAACCCGCTCCTCGTGGGGGGAGCCGCACCTCGGGGAGCCCGATGAGTCGCATCCTGCTCTTGATCGACGACGAGCCGGACATCATGTCCCTCTTCCGTCGCGTGCTGCGCCGCTCCTTCGACGAGATCGTCTTCGCCGGCAACGGCTCCGAGGCCGCCCGGGTGCTGGACCAGAAGCAGGTCACCCACGTGGTCTCCGACTTCTTCCTGGGCGCCGACGAGTCCAAGGGCACCACCCTGCTCGCCCGCTGGCGCACGCAGTACCCCTCGGTGCGCTTCGCGGCCATCTTCACCGGCCGCGGCGCCGCCGAGGAGATCGACGGGCAGCCGGGCGTGGACGCGGTGTTCAGCAAGCCCACCGGGTTCGAGGACCTGGTGCAGCGGCTGCAGCAGACGCCGTAGCCCAGCGCGGGCTGTTCGTAGCCCGGAGACTCATCGCGAAGGCGCGACCTCAACCAGCGATCAGCTCCCGGGCGACCTCCAGGAGCTGCTCGTCCTGGTAGTGCCCGGCGGCGAGCGAGAGCCCCACGGGACAGCCGCCCACAGCGAGGAGCGGAGCCGTGAGTTCCGGCAGCCGGCCCACGCCCGCGAGCGAGGTCACGGCCATGGTCCGGTCGTAGAAGTCGAGGACCGCCTCCTCGTGGTCGAGCGAGCCGCGGAGCGGCGCGACGGTCGGCGTGGTGGGGAAGCAGACCACCGTCCCTGGGGACAGTGCCCGCGCGAGGTCCTCGAACAGCCGCTCGCAGAGCTCCAGCGCGACGAGGCCACGCGTCCGGTCGAAGCGCTGCACGTTGGCCCAGGCCAGGGTGAACGTCCGGCCGAGCCGTGGAGAGTGCCGGTCGATCCAGTCGCCCACGGTGTTCCCCACCTCCGCCGTCTGCAGCTCGCGCAGCGCGCGCTCGTTGCAGGCGACGAGGTCCCACTCCCGCCCCAACAGCTGCGAGAGCGCGAGGCGCTCGAGCGGGAGCCCGGCGCGCTCGGCGAGCCGCTGCACCACCTGCTCGGCCGCGGCGCGGATCGGCGCGTCCGCCAGCGCCAGCGCGTCCTCGAGCAGCACCAGCCGCTTGAGCGGGGCAGACGGTCGCTGGCCGCTCCGGAGCAGGACCCTCATCGTCCGTTCCAGCACCTCGAAGCTCGCCGCCAGGACGCCGACGGTGCTGACGCTGGGCATGAAGGGCAGGACCCCGGCCTCGGAGACCCGGTGGAGCGAGGGCCTCATCCCGAAGACGCCGCAGAAGCTCGCGGGCACGCGGAGGGACCCGCCCGAGTCGGTGCCGAGCGAGAGGTCGGCGAGCCCGCAGGCGACCGACGACGCGGAGCCGCTCGACGAGCCCCCCGGCATCCGGTCCGGCGCCCTGGGGTTCTGCGGGGTCCCGAAGAAGGGGTTCTCCCCCTCCAGGCTGTAGGTGAACTCGTCGGCGACCACCTTGCCCACGCAGGCCGCCCCCGCGCCCAGGAGCTGCTCCACGCAGAGGGCATGGCGGACTGCGGGCGGGTGGGCATCGCGCCAGGAAGGAGACCCGAAGGAAGTCCTCCTCCCGGCGAGGTCGATGTTGTCCTTCACTGTGAACGTCAGCCCGTCGAGCGGCCCCGGCCGGTGCGGCGGGAGGGAGCAGACCTCCACGAAGGCGCGGGAGGCCTCGGCGTCCACGATGCCCTGCTTCACGGGAGACTCCTGCATTCGACCCTCACGCCCCCACCGCTGCGAGCGCGGCGCGCAGCGCCAGAACCAGCCGATCGCGCCGGGCGTCGTCCACCCCGCACTCCAGCTCCGCCGCGGGGCGCACCCACACCGTGGCGTCGGGCCGTGGGTCCGCCGGGGCCAGAAACCGGGGGATCAAGTGCCAGTGGACGTGCGCCACCACGTTGCCCAGGCACTCGTAGTTGATGCGCCGCAGGCCCGGCAGCGCCTGGTGCATCGCCGCCGCGAGGTCCGCCACGTCCAGGGCCAGCCGCGCCTGCCTCTCGCGGGGGAGCAGGCCCAGCTGCTCGTGGTGGTCCTTCAGCCAGAGCGTGCACCAGCCCCCCGCGCCCTCCCCGTAGGGCTGGTGCTTGTGCAGGACGGCCCAGGACTCGCGCAGCTCCCCGAGCAGGAACGAGTCGGGACCGGCGCGCAGCCGTTCGAGACGGGCGCAGGCGGGACAGGACATCGGACCTCCGCAGAGCGCTCAGAAGGCGAAGAGCACCCCGAAGTTGGCGCTGAAGCCGTAGAGCAGGTGCGTGTCGAGGTCCGCGCGCAGCTCCGCGTTCACCCCCACCCGCTCCCAGGGCAGCCAGGCGACGCCAGCCACGGCGTCCATGCGGAAGGCCACGCCCTTCTCGCTCCCGGCGATGGCCGCGAGGAACCCCAGGCCGATGCCCAGCGAGAAGTACGGCTGGAACTGGGAGTCGGGCAGGATGATGAACTTCAGCCCGGTGCCCGCGGGGAAGAGCGAGAACGTCCCCTCGTTCTGGGTGGTGTCGCTCTTGGCCCGGCCCAGCAAGAGGCCGATCTCCACGTACCCGTGCAGCCACCGCTTGAGGACGATCTCGCCGGCGAGGTCGAAGCGCAGGGTGAAGGCGTCGAGGCTGAAGCCCTGCAGCCCGGCAATGGTCTGGCCCAGCTTCACGTTCAGGAACGCCACCGGCCCGCCGATCATCTCGTGCCCGGTGATCAGCTCGGCGTCGGTCACCGGCGGCGGGAGCTCCAGCGCCTTGCCGAGGAGGTCGGCCAGCCGGTCGGCGGCGGAGGGGACCTCGCTGTCGCCTGCGGCGTCGACCCGGAACCGGCCGACGGCCCTGCCCGTCCTGGCGTCCAGCAGCGCCGCGGTCAGGACGTACCGGCGCGCGAACGCGTCCAGCCGCCCCTGCACCAGGAACTGGGCGGCGTGCAGCCCCGCGACCTCGGCCACCGGCGGCGCGTCCTCGTCCCCACCCCCCAGCAGCGCCCGCGCATTCCCCAGCGCCAGCGCGCCGCGCACCTCGGAGAGGGCGACGAGCCGCGCGCCCGAGTGCTGGGCGAGCCGGGTGGCCACCAGCGCTCCGGCGGCCTGCGCCTCGCCAGCACGAGCCGGGTCGAAGGAGACGAAGTCCGAGACCGCGATGAACACCTCGCGCACCGGCGGCGCAAACGGCGGGGACTCCTCGGCCGCGGCCCGACCGGGCACGAGCCCCACGAGCACCAGCGCCATCGAAGCCGCGAGACGCAGACCCATCGGAATCAGGCCTCGAACGCCGCCAGCACCTCGCCGACGAAGGCGCGGTGGAAGTCCCGGGAAGGGTACTCGCCGACGAGGGAGGACTCGAGGAACCGGGCCGGGTCGAAGTCGAAGGTCGCCAGGGTGCGGCACTCGAAGGCGAGCCGCGCGCCGGCGACCCGGGGCACCCGCACCGCCTCGCCCGCGACCTGCGCGAGCCCTGCGGCCGCCCACTTGTCCG
>CAZAIE010000057.1:8109-14491 GCA_964485035.1 uncultured Myxococcaceae bacterium
CCCCGAGACCCTGCCGCACAGCTCCAGGGCCGCACGCCGGTCGGCGGGTAGGAAGTTCAGCGTGAACTCCGCGTGCCCGTTCAGCAGCCCGAAGGTGTGGCGCGTGGGGCGCACGTAGACCGTGAGCACCGGGCGGTGCCAGAGCGTCCCGAACCCGCCCCACGAGACCGTCATGGGGTTGGGCCGCTCGGCGCCGGCGACCAGCAGCGCCCACTCCTCGTCGAGGGCCTGGAAGGGGTGCAGGGCGATCTGTCCGGGTTCGATGCGGCGCATGTCGCGGTCCTTTTCGCAGCGCCGGGAACATACCATCCGCCCTCGTCCCGGAAGGGTGCGGTCGCCCGTTCCGACGGGCCCCGTGACGCGGGATGGATGCACCGGGGCGCGCGCCGGTCTACCATGTGCGTCACGAATGTCCGGAGGCCAGCCTTGGCTGACGCACCTGAGTTCTCGAAGTCCACCGATCGCGGTCGCCGCAGCGCCACTGCCAAACCCACCGCGGCGAAGTCTGCTGCGAAGGCGAAGCCCGCCGCGCCGAAGCGCGACGAGAAGGCGGCCCAGGCCCGCCGCGCCGCCGAGTACAAGGCCCTCTGGAAGTCGGTGGCCAAGGCCGCGCCCCTGCCCGAGCCCTGGAACCGGCTGCTCGACGACGCGCTGCGGCGCACCCCGCAGCTCGGCGCGCTCGCCGCTCCCATCCGTCAGCTCGCGATCCCCTCGCTCGCCTTCCAGGAGGCACCGACCCGCGCGGCGCCCGTGGGCGGCTCGCGGGTGGGCGGCTGCCCCGACCTGCCTGCCGGCACCGCGTGGCCCATCGTCGACGGAGAGCGGCTCTCGTTCCTCGTCCAGCTGAACCTCGCGGACGTGCCGCCCGGCATCCGCGGGAACCTCCCCACCCGAGGCCTGCTCTCGGTGTTCCTGGGCCGCGTCGAAGGCAACGTGGCGGAGCACCGGGTGCTGCTGCTGGAGACGCGGCGGCTGGGTCGGGCCGGCGCACCGCACGCCGACTCCCCCTGGCGCGACCCGAAGACCGGGCTGCTCGAGCCGGTCCGCCTGGTGCCGAGCCCCATGGTCTCGCTCCCTGGACCGGGGAGCATCGCCCTGGGCGCGCTGGCCGAGAAGTGGGGAAAGAAGGACCTGATGGCTGCGTACCTCGCGCTGCGCCAGTCGCTGACCCCCAAGGGCGACCTCACCCGAATCTGGGGCTGGAGCGAGACCCCGAACGCGCCGGGCCGCGAAGGGCACGTCTTTCTCTCCATCGCGTCCCACAAGCGGGCGAAGTTGGTGTTCGCCGCCAACGCCTCCCTCGAAGTCGAGTCGCAGGGGGCCACGGCGCCGGGCAAGACCAAGGGCTTCCTGACGATCGTCGCGTAATCCAGGGCCTCATCCGTTCGCACGAGGCCGCGTCGACCCGCGACGGGTGGGGCCCCCCACCCGTCCCCGGCCGCCATCCAATGCCCGAGCGCATCCTCTTCCCAGACTCGTTGGGAGGAGACCCGCCATGCGCTCCCGCACGTTCTGGATGGTGGTCGCCGTGCTCTTCACCTTGGGAGTGGTCGCAGCAAGCCACGCCAGGAGCCCCGATCCCGTTCCGCCCAACCCCGGCCCCGGCTGCAAGTACTGCCCCGTCGTGAAGAGCCCCGACCCCGTTCCTCCCAAGCCTGGCCCCGGCTGCAGGTACTGCCCCGTCGTGAAGGGCCCGGATCCCGTTCCGCCCAAGCCTGGCCCCGGCTGCAGGTACTGCCCCGTCGTTTGAGCCAGCTCGTGCGCGGGATCACGCCGCGCGCACGCGGTTGCTGATAGGTCGCTGCTCCTCTCGTGAACAGGAGCGCGACATGGGCAACGTCTGGCAGTTGGCGGCAGAGGGTAAGACGGCCGAGCTGCAGGCAGCGCTCGCAGCCGGGGGCGACGTCGAGAGCGCCGCGAGCGATGGCGAGACCGCCCTCATCGCCGCCAGCGCCAAGGGTCACGCCGGGTGCGTCGCCGCGCTCCTGGAGCGCAAGGCCAAGGTCTCCGCGAAGACGTCTGGCGGAAACACCGCCCTGTTCCAGGCCGCCAGCGCCGGACACCTGGAGGTCGTGAAGCTCCTGCTCGCCGCCAAGGCCAAGCCTGACGCCGCCACGCGGATCGGCATCACCCCGCTGATGATCTCCACGGCCCATCCCGAGGTCGTCGCGGCGCTCCTCGACGCGAAGGCCAACCCGGACGCCGCCACCAAGTCCGGGAAGACGGCCCTCATGTTTGCTCAGTCCGCCGAGGCGGTCCGGCTGCTGGTCGAGAAGGGCGCGGACCTCGCGGCCACGGACTCCGAGAAGCGCACCGCCCTGCACTACGCTGCGCGGGCGCCCAATGAGCCGGTGGTGCAGATGCTGCTCTCCAAGGGCGCAGACGCGAACGCGCTCGACGCCGACCAGGCCACTCCGCTCGCCGCGGGGATGCGGGAGCTGGCGAAGGTCCCCGCAGCAGCGCTGGCGCTCCTCGAACGGACCCGAGACCTGGAGTCGCGCGGGTACCGCGGCCAGACCGCGCTCTCCACCGCCTGCGAACTCGGCGCGGTGGACCTGGCCAAGGCGCTGCTCGCCCGCGGTGCGAAGGCGGACACCCAGGACGCGGGAGGGTGGACTCCGCTCATGTGGGCTGCGGACGAGGGCCACCTCGCAGTCGTCGACGTCCTTCTCCAGGCCAAGGCCAACCGTGCCCTCACGAACGCCAAGGGACAGACCGCCGCCGCGCTCGCCACGGCCTCGGGACACGCAGAGGCGGCGGCGCGGCTGGCCTGAGCAGCCCGACCCTGCGCAGGTGTAACCTTCACTGCTTCGCCTCGGGGCCCCCCGCCCCGAGGCTCTCTTGGACCCACTTCCGGGATCCCGGCGAGTTCACGGGGGACAGAATCCGGCGCAACTCGCGTGGCGAGCGCTGGGGAAGAAAAGGGGACGTCCGATGGGTCTGCTGTCCAGGTTCACCAAGGGCACCGTGCCGGCCAAGAAGCCCTCCGACGACGCGCTGCTGCTCCACGGCATGCTGTGCATGGCTGGGGCCGACGGCGGTATCGACGAGGCAGAGATCGAGACGGTGGAGGCCTACTTCACCTCGCTGCCCGAGTTCGAGGGCAAGGAGTTCCAGGAGGTCCTCGCCGCCGCCAACAAGATCCTCAGCAAGTACCCGAACCTGCTCGAGAGCGTGAAGGCCCTGGGCGACCTCAGCACCGTGGTGCTCAAGCGCAAGATGTTCATCCTCGCAGCCGACATCGCCATGGCCAGCGGCGACGTGGACGAGAGCGAGGACGAGATGCTCGACTCCATGACCCGCGTCCTCGGCGTCGACGACGAGACCGCGGCCAAGGTGCTCGAGGTCCTGAACATCAAGTACGCCCGCAGCTGAACCGCGCGCGAGAAGTCTCCCGGGCCCCGGAGCGCAGCCGCTCCGGGGCCCTCGTCGTTCCAGGACTCCGGTCACCCTGCGGGTGCTAGGCTCCGCGCCGCACCGTGGAGGCCCTGCCCATGAAGCGACTCCTGAAAATCCTGGCCATCGCCGGCGGCGTGCTGCTGCTGGTCGTCGCCCTGGTGGTCCTCGCGCTCTACCTGTTCGTGGACCTCGACAAGGTGGTGAACGAGCAGGTCGCCAAGGCTCGCCCCAAGCTCGAGGAGCGGCTTGGCCGCAAGGTGGGCGTCGGGCGGATCACCACGCGCATCTTCCCCATCCTCGGCGGACGCGTGGAGGACATCACCCTGGGCGCGGACCCCTCCCACCGTGAAGACGACCGCCCCCTGCTGAAGGTGGCGTCGCTCGGGTTCGACGTCTCCCTGCGCGAGGCCCTGTTCTCGCTGGGCAAGAAGATCACCGTGAAGGACGTGTACGTCGAGGGCCTGCGCATCAGCGTGGTGCGGTACCCGGACGGCCGCCTCAGCTTCCAGGACATCCTCGACCGCCAGCCCGCGCCGGCCCCCAAGCCGGCCGCAGGCAAGGCCGAGCCGCTGCCTCCCGAGGTGCTCGAGTACCTGCGCGCGGTCTCCATCGACGAGCTGCGCCTGGCCGACGCCGAGGTGCGCCTCGCGGACTACGGCACCCCCACCGGCGCCCTGGCCGAGAGCCACGTCCGCCGCATCAACCTGAAGCTGCAGGACCTGCGGCTCGCCGACCCCATCCGCATCAAGCTCACCGCCGCGCTCTTCACCGAGAAGGAGAACCTCGAGCTCTCCACGGTGGTCGGCCCCCTGCCCCAGGACCTCGACTTCTCCGTGCTGCCGCCCATCGGCGCCTCCAGGCTGCGCCTCACCGACCTCGACGTCTCGCGCCTGGTGCCCTACCTGGGCAACGCGCTCCCGGTGAAGCTCGAGTCCGCAGTGCTCAGCACGAACTGGGACGTGGGGGCGCTGGTGAAGGACCGCCCGGTGGACGTCTCCGGATCGCTCGCCCTCAGCAGCCTGCAGGTGAAGGGCGGGCAGAAGCTGGACGTGAAGCTCGACACCCGGCTCAAGGCGGACCTCGCCGGGCCAGGGGCAGACATCGCCCGGCTGGACCTGCGCGTGGGTGCGGTGGACCTGAGCATGGCCGGCACCGTCGCCGACCTCGCCAAGCGCCCTCGCTGCAAGGACTTCACGGTGCGCTCGAAGAACCTCGACCCGGCGCTGCTGCTCGCCTACTACCCGCCGACGAAGGCGAGCCTGCCGGCCGGGCTCACGCTCTCGGGGCCGATCGTCCTGGACGCCAAGGTCACCGGCGACACGATCCGCCAGACGATCACCGCGAAGGTCGACCTCGCCGCCGTCGAGGTCCTCTACCCCGGCACCTTCACGAAGCCACGAGGCACCGCGCTCGCGCTCGGCCTCGACGGGGACGTGACCGCGAACGCGGCGACGCTGCGCCAGTTGGGCCTCGTGCTCGACGACCTGGACCTCGCAATCAAGGGCACGGTGAAGGACTTCGCGAGCCCCACGCTCGACCTCACCCTCGACGCAAAGCCCTTCGAGTTCGACCGCCTGGCGCGGCTGGTGCCCTCGGCGGGCGAGGCGCTGAAGAAGGCCTCGGCCAAGGCGTCCGGCGACGGCGCGCTGAAGGGCCACGTGAAGGGCACCCTCGAGAACCTGGATGCCGCGCTCGATCTCGCGCTCACGGGGGTGAAACTCGACGTCCCGGGCACCACCCTGGAGGGCGACCTGCGCTTCGACGTCAGGGCCCGCGGCAACCCCAAGCAGGACCTCAAGGCCTCGCTGAAGCTCGACGCGAACCAGGCGGTGATCAAGGTCAAGGACCGGGTGGAGAAGCTGGCCACGACGCCGCTGCTGGTGGACCTCGCGGTGGAGCGCAAGGGCGAGCGGCTGGACGTCCAGCGCTGCGGAGTGCTCTTCGCCGAGCTGAAGCTGGACGCGACCGGGAGCTTCGACCTCGCGAAGGGGACCACCGCGCTGAGCGTGACCATGCCGCGGCTCGACCTGGAGAAGTTCGCGCGGACCGTCACCGCAATCCCCGCGGACAAGGCGAAGCGGGCGTTCATCGACGCGAAGATCGCCGTGGCCGGCGACCCCAACCGCCTGGAGACCATGACCCTCGACCTGCGCCCCTTCGACGCCCGGCTGGGGCGCAGCGACGTGCGCGGGTCGATCCAGGTCGCCAACCTCTCGAAGCCACAGGTCCGCATGAACCTGTCGTCGAACCTGCTCGATCTGGACGAGCTGATGGCCGCGCAGCCTGCGGCTGAACCCGCGAAGGATGCCGCCAAGGAACCCGCCGCCGAGAAGCCCGCGCCGAAGGACGACCCGTCGCTCAAGGACTACCGCTTCGCAGCCCAGGTGGACCTGAAGCGCGTGGTGGTCTCGCAGACCGAGCTCTCCGACTTCCGCGGCGACGTGGAGCTGGAGAACGGGGTGCTGCGGCTGAAGGACTGCACCTTCCGCGCCTTCGACGGCACCGTGAGCGCGAAGGGCACCGAGGCCGAGGTCTGGCGGGCGCGCATGCCCTTCCGCGCGAACCTCTCGGTGAAGGGCATCGAGATGAACCGCGTGCTCTCGGCGAAGACGCGCTACGCGAACACGCTCTACGGCCGCGGCGACCTGGAGGTGAAGGCCAGCGGCGAGGGCTTCGAGACCGCGGAGCTGGAGCAGAAGCTGCTGGGGTCCGTCGGCGTGGCGCTGGTGGACGGGCGCCTGGCCAAGGCCAGCCTCACCCGGAGCGTGCTGGGCGGCTTCTCGGTCCTGGACAAGGTGCCCGGCGTCGCCACCTCGAAGGTGGTGCAGTCGCTCAAGGCCGACAACAGCTTCCGCAACTTCGTGGGGCAGCTCGAGATCAAGGACGGGAAGCTCGTGCTCAAGGCGCCGGTCGGCTTCTCGGTGGACGGCAACCGCGTGCAGCTCGGGGGCGCCATCGGCATCGCGGGTAAGCTCTTCCTGCA
>CAZAIE010000058.1:0-14460 GCA_964485035.1 uncultured Myxococcaceae bacterium
CCGCGGTCCCGGAGGTGGACGAGACGCTCGCGGCCCGCCTGCGCCTGACTCCCGTCGAGGCCGAGGCCGAGGCGCGGTCCCGGTGGCACGAGGCGCAGGACTCCCGCTCCCAGAGGCTCTGGGCCAAGGCGGAGACGCTCGTGGCACGAGGCGACTTCGAGCAGGCGCTGCGCACGGTCCGGGGGCTGGCGCCGCGTCCGGGCGACCCTCCTGGGCTCCTCGCCGGCTGGACGCTCGCTGCCGTACGGGCCGCCGAAGAGCGGGACGATTTCGCCGGGGCGCTCGGCCTGCTCCCCGGCGCCGGCGACGGGCCGGAGGTCCTGGCGGCGAGGCTGCGACTCGAGGCGCGGGTGCTGGACCGGATGCTGCTCGCAGGCGTGGTCTACGCCGGGCCCGGGCCGCAGTACGCCGCGCTGCCGGTCGCCGGGAAGCATCGCCTGGAGGCGCGGGAGACGCTGCCCTCTGGATGGACCCTGGTCGCCGCGCCGGGGTTTGCGAGGCCGGTGGTCTTCCTCCCTCCCGGCGTGCGGGCCTCGACGCACCTGCCCACCGGCGCGCGCCTCGACCCGGCCGCGGCGCTGGACCGGCTGGACGAGCTGGAGGCGCTGGGGCTGGCGCCCGCCAACGCCACCGCGGTGCGGCTGCAGGCGTGGGGACTGCTCGTGCGCGGACCGCTGGCGGTGCTCCTCGCGATCCTGGTGCTCCTGGGGGTGGTGGAGGCGCTGGCGCGGCCCGCGGCCGCGGGACGGGCCCTCTTCCGGTTCGGGCTGCCACGGCTGGGCCTCCTGCTGGGCCGCTGGGGCCTCGCCCGTCACCCCCCGGTCGCCGCGGTGGCGTACGCGCGCATGCTGGTCGCCCGCGCCGAGGCGGTCCCGAAGGAGGCGCCTTTCAGGCTGAGGGCTGCCGACGAGGCCCTGGAGATCTTCGGGGGAGAGCGCGAGGCGCGGGCGCTCGCCGGCCACATCTCCCTCCTCCGTGGCGAGCGGGAGCGGGCGTATCGCCTCCACACCCGCTACCTCGAGGGCACGACTCTCAAGTGGGCGCGACGGCTCTCGCACCTCGACCTCGGCCGGCTCGCGCTGCACGAAGACCGCCTCGCGGACGCGGCGGTCCACGGCGAGGGGGCCGGGGGCGCAGAGGGCTCGCTCGTGGCCGGCGCAGCGCGGCTCGCCCTGGGCACCCCGCGCGTGGGCCCCCTGCTGCGCGCGGCGCTCGTGGGCCCCGGACGTGCGGCGGCGCTGGCGCTGCTCGCCCATGCGCTCGTGGACCTCGAGCGTCCGGGGCTGGCCCGGTGCGTCCTCTGGCTGCTGCCGGCCGGCGAGCCCCGCGCCCGCTATGCCCGGGCCCGCCTGGAGCACGGCTGGGGCGAGGCGTCGGCGGCACGGCGGGAGTACCAGGCGCTGGAGGCCCGGTCGAGGCACCACGGCGGCGCCCGGCTGGGGATCGCGCTGCTCGACCGGAAGTCGGGTGCGGCGGACGCGGCGCTGGAGGACCTGGCCAGGGGCGAGGGCGACGGCCCGGCGGCGGCGCGCGCGCTGCTGGCCCGGGAGGACCTCGCCCGCGGCGACGCGAAGCGGGCGGCCGAGCGGCTGCGCCTGCCCCGGGTCGGGGTGGCGGATCTCCAGTTGCTGGGCATCGCCGAGGCCGCGCGGGGCAGGTGGCTGGAGGCGGCGGAGGCCTTCCGGTTCGCGGCGGCGCGGGGCGCGGACGTCGCCCAGGCCGCCGGGCGCGTGGAGGCGATGGCCGCCGCGGCGCTGGCCCGCCGCCGGCCCGAGGACGCGCTGCGGGTCCTGGTCCGGTGCGCCGCGCTGAAGCCCACGCAGGACGCGCGGTGGCAGGCGCTGCGCCGGGAGGCCTCGGCCCAGGTGGTGACCAGCCTGCTGCG
This sequence comes from uncultured Myxococcaceae bacterium, assembly GCA_964485035.1. Classification (GTDB taxonomy): domain Bacteria; phylum Myxococcota; class Myxococcia; order Myxococcales; family UBA5297; genus CAZAIE01. Next base: position 1,886 of record CAZAIE010000058.1, read on the forward strand.
CCGGGACCCTGCCCAGCCCCTGGGCGAGGCGATGGTGCAGGCGGTGGCGGTGGGCGCGGACCCGAGCGACGTCCCGCGGCTGTCCCCCGGGCTGGTCGAGGCGGCCCACGCGCTCGCCACCGGCGACCTGGGGCGGGCGGCCGGCCTGCTGGAGGCGCGGGTCCGCGATTCGGAGGACGCGGTGGCGCGGCTGTTCCTGGCGCTCCTGGGCTGCGCGGCGGGCGGGACGGCAGAGCTCGATCGCCTGGGGGTGGAGGCCGTCGCGGCCTCGCCCGGGTTCGCCCCGGCCGCGGCGGTGCTGCTCGCGGCGGCGCGGCTGGAGGCGGGCCACGAGGACCTGGCGCGGCAGAGCCTCGCGGGGCTCACGCTCCCCGATGGCCCGCTGGCGGTGCACGCGGAGGCGCTCGCGGCGCGGCTGGGGCTGCCCTCCCTGGGCGCGCTGGAGCGGCCGCTGCAGGAGGCGCGGGCGGGCCGGGCGCTGGAGGCGGCGCGGCTCTTCGACGCGCTCGACGGGCCGAGGCCGGCGCCGCTCACCCGGGTGCGCGCGGCGGTGGCGCGGGAGGCAGCCCAGGCCCGGCTCCAGGTGGCGGACCTGCCCGGCGCTGCGGCGGAGCTGGAGGCGATCTTCGCCTACCCCGGCCTCGCGCGGGCGCGGGTGGACGAGGAGGCCCTGCAGGACGCGCTGGCTGAGCTCTCGCTGCAGGCCCTGCCGCGCCTGGTGCTGCACGATCCCGCCCGGGCGCTGCGGGTGCTGGAGCGGTCGCGCGCGCTGTCGCCGGAGCTCGCGCCGCGGGCGGAGCACGACCGAGCGTTCGCCGCGCTGGCGGCGGCGCTGCAGGCTGGCGCCGCGCCGACCGACGAGCTGCTCGCCTCGCTGGGAGTCACGGTGGACCGGCTGGGGGCCTCCCCGGCGGCGCTGGCGCACTTCCGCCTGAGGCGGCTGGAGCTGGCGGGCGAGGCGCCGGTGACGGGCGCGGACCTGGAGGCCGAGCTGGCCTCCCGGACCCGCGACCTCGTCGCGCGGTACCTCGTGTTCCTGCTCGAGGCGGGCCAGGGCAAGCGGCTGCACGCGGTGCTCGAGCCGTGGGGCGGGCCCGGCCGGTCGGGGGCGTTCGCCGAGGCGCTGCGCCTGGCCGCCGACCTGGTCGAGGCCGAGCTGCGGGAGGTGCTGCGCGCGACGCAGGACCGCCTGTCCTCACTGCGGGCGCTGGAGCAGGCCGTGCCGGCGTGGAGGGAGTTCGACGACCGGGTGACCGCGCTGCTCGACCGGCTCCGGGACCTGCGCGCGGAGACGGTGCGGGTGTGCGGGTGCGAGGACGCTGCGGCGCGGTGCATGGACGCCCTCAGCGTCCACGTGCACAACACCATCGCCCGGGGCGCGCTGCCGCAGCGCATCCTGGAGCGCGCGCTCGCGCTGGCCCACTCCGGCCCGCTGCGTGAGCACCTGCTCGAGAACCGGCGGGCGATGGCGTAGCGAGGTCGACCGGGCTTCGAACGGGCATCGGGCGGGACAACCCCGGTCAAACGCTGCCTTTTCGGAGCGCCAAATCCGGGATGACCCGCAGGGTTTCACCTGACCCCGGCCCTTCGGGCTGGCTCCGCGTCGGGTGAAGGCGAAAAAGTCCACAACGACGGGACGTTCCCGCGCCGCAAGTACGGAGGCCCAGTGAGGCACGGGGGTTGCTATCCGCGGATTGTCCTCGTGAGGCCGTGATCACGGCCGCCCGGACCGCTCGAAGCAGAAGCGAACGTGCCTTCACTACCGATGGAGCCTCGCATGTCCAAGCAGACGCCAGTCCTTGTCGCCGCCCTTGCCGTCCTGGTCTCCGGCCTCGCCTTCGCCGCCCACCAGATCACCGACGAGGAGGTCGTGAAGTTCACCGACGAGGCCGCGGCCTTCGCCAAGCAGGTGGGCAAGGAGGCCGCCCTCAAGGAGTTCAACAACAAGGCGGGCAAGTTCTTCAAGCACGACGGAGAGCTCTACATCCTCGCGTACACCTTCGACGGCACCTGCCTCGCGCTCCCGAACAATCCGGCGATGGTCGGCAAGAGCCTGATCGACGTGAAGGACTCCGACGGGGTCTACATCGTCCGCAAGTTCATCGAGATCGCGAAGTCCCCTGAGAAGAAGGGCTCGCTGACCTACCGGTGGATCAACCCGGCGACCAAGAAGATCGAGAAGAAGGTGACCCGCGTCATCGGCATGGGCGACTGGCTCCTGGGCGCCGGCTACTACGTGAAGGAGTAGCTCGAGGCTCGGCAGCTACCGTCGGGGGGCGCCCTGCGCCCCTCACTCTCCCTCGCACCCGAGACAGGCCAATGGGCTCCTGGACCATCCGAAGGAAGCTGTACTTCCTGCTGGGAACGATGCTCTGCGCGATGGCCGCGCTGATCGTCTCGTCCTCCCTCGCGCTGCGCTCGCAGGCGGAGCAGACCCAGCACATCGGCGGCAGCATCGTCCGCGACCTCATCGACTACAACGAGGTGCAGCGCGACATCCTTCTGGCCAACGACTGGGCCTTCAAGCTGCTCGCCATGGGCAGCACCGGCGCGAGCAACGCCGAGGTGGAGGCGGTCAAGAAGGACATCCTCGCGAGGGTGAAGCAGAGCACCGAGACGCTCGAGGCCATCGTCAAGCGAGACGTCACCAACTCGGGGCGCGACAAGACGCTGCTGGAGCTGGTGAAGACGTTCCGCGCCGACATGGAGCGCAACCTCGACGTCATCGCCAGCGACGCGATGGTGGGCGCGATCATGGCGCTCGGGCTGGAGGAGATTTACCGGAAGTGCGAGGCCCAGGTCGCCACCCGCATCGGCGAGCTGAACGAGTCTGCGCGCAAGGAGGCGGTGGCCTCGGGCGAGAAGGCCTCCTCGACGCTCCAGCTCCTGGTGGGCGTGGCCGTGCTCGCAGCGCTGCTGCTCTCCCTGGTCACCGGTCTGGTGGTCCGCAACGTCGCCGTCTCCTCCGACCAGTGCATCCGGTTCGCGAACCTGGTCGCCGAGGGGGTGCTGGACCAGCGCATGACCCCCACCAGCAACGACGAGTTCGGCATGCTGATCCAGCGGCTGAACGACATGGCCGACACCCTCGAGTCACGGGTGCAGGTGATGACCAAGGTGGCCGCCGGCGACCTCTCCTCGGAGGTCAAGGTGGCCTCGACCTCCGACCAGGTCGGCACGGCGCTGAAGCGGATGACCGCGAGCCTGGTCGAGACCATCGCCCAGGGGAAGCGGGTGTCCGACAGCGTCGCCTCGGCCTCCTCCGAGCTGATCAACGCGAGCGACGGGCTCTCGCGCGGGGCGACGGACCAGGCCTCCGCCATCGAGGAGATCTCCAGCTCGATGACCCTGGCGGTCTCGCAGGTGAAGGCCAGCGCCGAGCATGCGGGGGCGGCGAGCACCCTCGCCACCAAGGCGCGCCAGCTCGCGGAGAGCGGCCAGGAGCAGAGCGACGCCACCGTGGTGGCGATGCGCGACATCCACCAGGCGAGTCAGCAGATCGCCCAGGTGCTCAAGGTCATCGACGCCATCGCCTTCCAGACCAACCTCCTCGCGCTCAACGCCGCGGTCGAGGCCGCGCGCGCCGGCAAGTACGGCAAGGGCTTCGCCGTGGTCGCCGAGGAGGTCCGCAACCTCGCCGGCCGCAGCGCCAAGGCCGCCCAGGAAACCGCGGAGATCATCGAGAACGCCAACACCAAGGCCAAGGACGGCCTGAGCAAGACCGAGGCGACCGCCGGCTTCTTCCGGGACATCGTCGCCACGGCGATCAAGACCGCCGACCTGGTCGGGGAGATCGCTGCCGCCAGCACCGAGCAGGCGAAGAGCATCAACCAGATCTCCACGGGGCTCTCCCAGATCGACAAGGTCACGCAACAGAACGCCGCCGCCGCGGAGGAGACCGCCTCTTCGATGATGGAGCTCAACAAGGAAGCGATGAACCTGAAGGCAGTGATGGCCCGCTTCACCGTCGGCAGCCAACAGGTCGCACTGAGCCGGGTCGGAGAAGAAGCCCTCCAGCAGGGGTGGGAGACGGTCTAGCCGGGGGGGAAGCACCGCAAGGCGCTGCAAGCGCTCGCTCCGAGCGCACGAACCACGTTTGTCCCGAGGATGAACATGCGCAACTCAATCCACCTGTGTGCCGTGCTCGCGATGTGCCTCGTTGGGGTCCTGGCTGCTCCGTCGACGGCCCGGGCGCAGGCGATGATCAAGGTCGGCGACCACGTCAGCCTGAGGTTCGGCGGGCAGATCCAGGCGTGGGGCGACGTCGCCGAGGACGCGGACGGCTACTACACCAAGAACATCCTCATCCGGCGCCTGCGGCTGATCATGGGTGGGCAGGTCGCGCGGCAGGTGTCGATGTACCTGCAGGCCGACGTCACCAACCTGGGGCTGGTGACCGCCAAGGGCCCGGGCATCAACATCCTCGACGCCTTCCTGAGCTACAAGCCGTTCGCCGCCTCCGAGTCCGCCGCGCTCCGGGACGCCTTCACGCTGGACGCCGGCCTCTTCCTGGTCCCCATCTCCCGCAACGGCCTGCAGTCGACGCTGACCTTCCTCCCCCTCGACGCGGGCACCACCACCGGGGTCGCGGCCTTCAACGGGCTGGTGCTGCGCGACACCGGCATCCAGCTGCGCGGCCACCTCTTCGACGCGCGGCTGGAGTACCGCGTGGCCTGCTTCCAGGGCCTGCGCGACCTCGCCAACGGCCGCAACTCGCTGCGCTTCGCGGGCTTCTTGCAGTTCAACTTCTTCGACCGGGAGAAGGGCTTCGCGTTCCACGGCTACAACTACGGCAAGTCGCGCATCCTGGCCCTCAGCGCAGGCGTGGACGTCCAGGGCAGCTACCGCACCTACTCGGCGGCGCTGGCCGCCTCGCAGCCGGTGTTCAAGGGCGACGAGATCAACGCGCTGGTCCAGTACTTCCACTACGAGGGCGGGACGACGGTCCCCACCATCCCGGTGCAGAACGACGTGCTCGTGGAGCTGGCGTACTACATCAGCGGCATCTCGCTCGCCCCCTTCGCCAAGGTCGAGAGCCAGTACTTCGTCGACGGCGCCATCAACCAGAACAAGGGCGTGACCTACGTCGGCGGCGGGCTCAAGTACTTCGTCGCCGACTCCAACTTCAACATCGGGCTCGCCTACACCCGGACCCTCCCGCGGTCCGACAGCACCACCGACTCGGTCGCCCGGCCCGGCCTCAACCGCTTCACGCTGCAGCTCCAGGCCTTCTACTACTGAGCAGCGGTCGAAGACCCGCGGCACCGTCGCCCGGCAGGGGTCTGCCGGGCGATGGCGTTTGACGGTCTACTCGCCGAGCCAGACCTCATGCTTGGTCCACACCGACTGGTTCCACGGGTCGAAGCCGAGGATCTGCGCCACCTCCTCGTGGCGAGCGCCAGGCCATACGAGACTCGCCCAGCGTCCCGCTTCGAGGGCGAACACCGCGGCGATGACGCCCACGCGCTCGTCGAAGGCGGCGTCCTCCTGCTCGGGCACGAGCTCCACCTCCAGCACCGACCAGCCGTCTCCATGGGCGAGCCTGCCGGTCCCGCGCGCGTTCCATGCACCGATGGCCTCCAGCGGCGCGCTGGCGCGCAGCAGCGTGTCCGGGGCAATGAGCACACTCGGGGACGGCGCCTCGCGCAGTTCGAAGAGGGCTGCGTGCGGTGCAGGTTCGGGAGGAGCCAGCAGGTCCGCTCGTGCGTAACCGCGGAGGAAGAAGCCTTCCAGGGGCTGCGCGCGGAACGGCTCACCGGACGGAAGCGCCTCCAGCACCGCAGCCAACGGCCGCTGTGAGAAGGCCAGCGCCAACGGGGCCTTCCGTCGCCTCGGTCGCCTCACTCTGATGGGCGCAGCCGGCTCTGCCGCGGGCGAGTACGGGCCGGGCACGGCACCCGCAACCAGCACCCACCCATCCGCCGCGGGCGCAGGGAGCAGTGCCTGGACGGCCGCCCTGGCCGACTCGAGGTGCGCGCTGCAAGCCGGAGGCGAGTGATCGATAGGGCAGATGGGCGCGGCATCGCCGACCTCTGCGTACGGGACGCCGACGAGCCGCGCCCCTTCCCCATCGCCGTAGTCGTAGCTCCAGGTGCGCACTCCTCCAGCCTGGTACACCGCACCGGGCTTCCAGAGGATGCGCCCTGCGACGACGGCACCCGGCCTTCCGTCATCGGAGAGCAGGAACCACCGCGCCTGGCCGTTGTGGGGGTCGAGCTCGAGCCCCAGCGCCTCGAGCACCGGATCGCCGGTCGTCAGGGCCGGGAGAATCCCCTCGTCGGCCCCGGTGTTGCCGTACTTGTCCACCTCGGGCGCTCCCCCAAACCCCGTCGGCACGACGAAGTGCTTCTTGGCGACGGCGCTGCGAGGCTCGATCTGCCGTGGTGCATCGAACAACTGCGGCGCCCGCGCCATAGCGAGGCCGACGACCACCCGCCCCGAGCCAGCCGCGGGCGCAACCACGAACTTCGGCGCCACCTTCTTCCAGTCCTTGCCGCGGGCGGCGACGACTTGCTGCAGGGCGGTGGTCGCGGGGGAGGCGTAGGTCGCAGGCGGGTGCGCGGCGTGTCCGCTGAAGCCGAGCACGAGCCGGACGCCAGGTTGGTAGGAGAGAGCGCTGGGCATGTCCCGAGACGCTAGCATCGAGCCCTCAGGTTCCGCCGGGAACCAGGCCGCGGCGGCGCTGTCGGGTACTGTCTCGCTACACGGAGGGCGCAATGAACGGATCCCTGCGAGTCGGGCTGCTGTTCGTCTCGTGGCTGGTGCTGGCCTCTCCCGCCCAAGCGACGACCTGGTTCAACTCCGAGGTGGACTGCCCCGTCTGCGGCTCGAAGACCACCGTCTCCGAGATCGGCAGCTACGGGAGCTACATCTACCGGTGGCCGTCGCGCTGCCAGATGCTCTTCTGGCCCGACACCGACGAGCACGCGGTCTTCCGCTGCGCACACTGCTCCTACGCAGCCCTGATGCGGGACTTCACGCACCTCCCGGCCGACAAGCGGGACGCGGTGAAGAAGGCACTCGAGGGCGTGACGCTCCCGGAGGCGACGGACTACACGCGCATCCCGATGACCACCCGGCTGGCGGTCGCGGAGAAGGTCTACCTCGCTTGGGGACGCACCGACGCGGAGTGGTCGCACTTCTACCGGATGGTCGCGTTCCACGCTGGCGAAGAGGGCGACGAGGTTGCGGCCGCCGCCGCGCGCCGCCAAGCGCTGGCCTTCGCAGAGAAGGTCGCTGCGGATCCCGCGAAGGCGGGCCAGCGCAAGGAGTCGCTGCTGATCACCGCGACCCTGCGCAGCTTCCTGGGCGACACCGAGGGCGCGCGGCGCGACCTCTCGGCCGCGGCGAAGGTCGCCTACGTGAATCCGGAGAAGCCCGGGAACTCCGAGGGCGCGAACCGATACCTCGACGAGCAGATCGCCGACCAACTGGAAGCGCTGAAGACACCAGGGGAGCCGGGTGAGGGATGCCAGCCCGTCTGCTCGCCTGCGTGCTGGAAGCGGCCGCCCCTGAAGGCCTGGCAGAAGCTCGAGCGGGCGCTGCTCTACCGAACCTCGGAGGAACTGCTGGAGGCGAACTGGCGCGGGTGCCCGAAGCGGGGCGACGGAGACGACGTGTGCCCGGCGCGCTACGAGACGAAGCCGGCCCTGCAGCCGCGCAAGCAGTGGACGACGCTCGCCGAGGTCCAGGCGCAGTTCGGCGCACCGAGTCGGGTCGAGCCGGGGACCTTCGAGGGCAAGGCGGTGAAGCGACACTTCTGGGGGCCGGTCTATCTGGTCGTGTCCGAGGGGAAGACGATCCTCGCCCAGGGCCTCGACCGGGTGCTGCTCGCCGTGGAGCAGGGCAAGAAGCTGGACGGGCTCACCTACCTTCCGCAGCCGGAGCAGGCGACCGGGAGCGTGTCCGTCACCGGGAGTCCCGAGGGCGCGCGGGTCGAGGTCACGGAGGCGAGCGTCGAGCCGCGCGAGGCGAAGGTCCCGGCCAGCGTGACCGGCCTGCCCGCGGGGACCTACCAGGTCCTGGTCGAGCAGGAGGGACACCACCGCTCCGAGCGGCGGGTCTTCGTCGAGCCCGGCTTCGCGGCCCAGCTCGAGATGAAGCTCCAGAAGGTCGAGAGCTGGGAGGCTGTTCCGACGTCGGCCGGCACGACCCTCGCGCGGCTCCGCGAGGGCGCAGGGAAGGCTGGCGAGTCGACGCGCTACGAGGAGCAGCTATCGCCGAAGGCCCGGCCGACGGTCGATCAACTGGTCGCAAAGCACGGCGCGCCGCGGGAGGAGGCCGGCCTGCGCAAGGGGAAGCCGGTCCGCCTCTTCTTCTGGGGCCCGGTCTTCGTCGGGAGGGCCGGCGCGAGCGGACCGGTGACGTTCGTCGGGATCGACCTGCGTCTGGAGCAACTCCTGCGCGACCCTGCGGCGATCGACACCAGAGAGCTCAGGTACCGCGCGCGAGATTCGAAGCTGCCCGGGGTCTGCGGCCTCGAGGTGCTGGGCGAAGAGGAAGGGGCAGACGTCCTGGTCGTCGACCCCTCGGGGAAGAAGATGAAGGGGAAGCTGCCCTGGAAGGCCCCACCGACGATCCTGCCCGGGCCGTACCAGATCACGGTGACGAGGCCCGGGTTCTCGGAGGACGTGGAGACGGTGCTGGTCGAGCCGGGGTTCAACACCGCCTGGCAGGCTCGAATCTGGAAGCAGGGCGAGGAGTGAGGGCTTCAGGGGAGCTCAGCCTTCTGGCTCAATGCCCGGCGCTGGAAAGTGAGACTGGGTCATGGCGTATTGCAGTTTGGTGGTCCGGTTTGAGCACGAGGCTGCTCCAGACGTGGTGCTCTCGGCTTTTGCTTCGAAATGGGCGAAATGCAGTCGTCCTCCATTCCGTCGTTTTGGACGAACCGGGAGTGGTGAGGTTCTGTCAGCGGATGTGATTCGTCGCCACTGTTCATTCTCTGCGGATGCTGACGACGCAATAGACCTTGTCTTTCGAACCGGACGAGACAGGAAGAGCGATGTATTGACGCTCTCGTTTTGGCCCCCAGACCCCGAGCTGGACTCTCACAACTTCTTGGCGGTCGACTTTCGGCGCGAGGACGCGGGGCGCGCTCAGGGATACGATCTTGATGCCCTGGGGATGTTGCTCAGCGCTCTTGTCTCCAGTGGGTCCGCGTGGTCCGGGGCTGTCGAGTTTGAGGAAGTCTCATTTCACCCCGAGTGGCAAGACTCGGTCGGCAACCGCGACTTCTTCCGACGCCCTGCACTTGGATGGATCTTCTTTCTCCCCCACCGGTACCTGAAGAAGAAACGGCTGCCGAAGTGGGTAATGGTGCTGCACGAAGTTGAAAATGGTCTCGTTGTCGCAACGAATCCAGAACCGCTGCCCCCTGCAGTAGAAATCCAGCGTCACCAGGAGTTGATTGCGAAGCTGGATCCCAAGCCTCGACGGTAGTCCGAAGCCAGCTATCGACCTTCGTGAGCGATCTGGTGCTGCGCGAGCACAGCACAGGACGCAGTTCTCACCGAGGAGACCCCCATGAGCCCCAACGAAGACCCCACGGCCAAGGACGTCTGGCAGACGGTGTGCGCGCTCAACGACGCGTGGACCGTCCACGCCGACGCAGATGAGCTGCGGCGCTACTTCCACCGCGACATGGTGGCCATCACCCCGACGGATCGGCTCCGTCGAGCGGGGCGCGAGTCCTGTGTCGCGGGCTGGATGGGCTTCGTCGCCCAGGCCAGGATCACGAGTTGGGACACGACCGACCCCCAGGTCCAGCTCTACTGCGGCGGCACCTGCGCAGTGGTGAGCTACTACTACCGCCTGGCCTGCGAGATGGGCGGCCGCGCGCTGGACCTCTCGGGTCGGGACCTCCTCACGCTGGTGCTGGAGGACGGCCGCTGGTGGCTCGTCGCCGACCAGTTCTCCGGGTATCCGGGAGAGGCTGGCTGAGCAGCCCTCTCCGGCTGCCACGCGTCATGCCCCCGGCGTAGACCGCACCGGCGTCGCCAGCGCGAGCGGCCGCGGCCGCGGGGTCGCCAGCCGATCCTTCAGGTCCAGCAGCCGCTTCTCGAACAGGTAGTACGAGGGGGTCGCCAGCGCCGTCACCAGCAGGCTCCCGAGCACGAACTTGCCGATCGCGCCTGCGCCCGGCACGGCTCTCGCCACCACGTTCATCGAGAGCATGTGCAGCAGGTACATGCCGTAGCTCACCGTCCCCACGTGCCTGGCCACCGGGTTCGAGAGCAGCGAGCCCAGCGGGTGATCGGGCCGGATGCACACCGAGACCACCACGAAGGTCATCGCCAGGGAGATCGGCAGCTCCGGGACGCCCTCGAACGACAGCGTCAGCCCGAGCAGCACGAGCGCCAGCGGCGCCGACCACACCTTCCCCGCGAACCGGTACACGACCGCGAAGCTCGCGGGCCGCGCCAGCGCGTACGCCGCCAGGCACCCCAGGCAGATGGGCGTCGCCACGCTCACCAGCATCCGCACCGGGAGCCACTCCGTTCCCAGCAGGCCGCGACGGACCGCCCACTCGCCCAGCGTGTCGGCGACCACCAGCGTCGCCATCACCGCGACCGGCACCCACCAGCGCCGCGCGAAGCGCACCACGCTGGGCCAGCACAGGTAGAACTGCTCCTCGGTCGCCAGCGACCACGCGAAGTAGAAGATCACCCGCGCTCCGGCGTCGCGCTCCACGAACCAGTTGGAGGTGTAGGTGAGGAACGCGGGGAGGTTCGCGAAGAAGTCGCGGCCGGCCTGGCTGTGCCTGTCGAGCGCGAAGACCACGAGGCAGTAGAGCGCCACCACCGCGTAGTAGAGCGGGAAGATGCGCAGCGTCCGCCGCAGGTAGAAGCGGGGCAGCGAGATGGTCCCCGTCGCGGCCTGCTCCCGGAGCAGCAGCGTGGTGATGAGGAACCCGCTGATCGCGAAGAACAGCCCCACGCCGTGGAAGCCCCGCGCGAGCAGCCCCGTCGACTGCTCGCCTCCGGCGTGGTGCCAGATCACAGCGAGGATGGAGAGCGCGCGCAGCCCGTCGAGCGCGGGAAAGAACTTCGTGCGCTGGAACGTCGCGTGGGCTTCGCTGGACATGGCCGCCCCCTGCTACCTGTCGAGCACCATCGAGTTCAGGAACGCGCGCGGGTGCCGCGCGTAGCCCACGACGTGCTGCGCCACGTCCACCAGCGCCGGGAGCGCGTCGCCCGCCTGCGCCACCGCGTCCGTCCGCGCGCGGTGCGTGCGCCACCAGGTTCGCCAGTGGTCCACCTCGCTGTCGTCCAGGCGCCCAGAGAGGTGCTGGCTGCGCAGCATCACCTCCAGCACGAAGTGGTGGCAGTAGACCCGCCCCGACAGCTCCTGCGCCTCGCGCGCCGCCGCCAGCTCCACCGCCAGCCCCCGATGGTCGTCGAGCGCCCCCAGGTACGCGAGGTACGGCAGCAGCACGCCGCGGTCGATGTCGAAGGCCATCTGGCTGAAGAAGCGCGGGTTGAAGTCGATGAGGAGCACGCGCCCCTCCGGGTCCACCAGGAACTCGGCCTCGAAGACGCCGAAGTAGCCGACCTCGCGGCACAGCGCCTCGAGGCCAGCCAGCACGTCGCTGCGCAGCGGCGCCTCCTCGAAGCACAGGCCGATGCCCAGCTTCCGCGGCCGCTGCAGCACCTTCACCGACGCCCTGGCCACCAGCTCTCCCGTCCGCGCCCGGAACCCGCTCACGCTGTAGATGCCCTGCGCGGCGCCCGCGTGGAACTCCTGGATCATCGGGAGCGCCGCGTCGGGGTCGTCCCGCAGCAGCGCGCGGCCGATGCGGGTCTGGTCTCGGTACGCGCGGTAGCGGGCCGCGAGTTCGCCGGGCTGGTCGACCCGCTCGCCCTTCCCGTGTCCCGCGAGGAGCACCTGGGTCCGCGGCTTCAGCAGCACCGGGAAGCGCGCCTCGGCGACCACCTCCGAGAGATCCGCTCCCTCGGTCGGGAACCAGGTCCTCGGCGTCCCCAAGCCCACGCGAGCCGCGGACTCGGCGAGCCGGCGCTTGTCGAGCAGGCCGTACACCGCCCCGACCGGCGGGCTGTAGAGGCGGAAGTGCGCCGACAGTGCGTCCCGGTGCCGGGCGATGAGCCAGGCGGTCTCGTCCGTGGCCGGGTAGAGCACGTGGCAGGGCTCGCGGGCACCGAAGTGCAGCAGCCAGTCCAGGAGCGCCTCCGGGGCGTCGGGGTCGGGCGCGGGGAGCACGCGCCGCACGTAGCGGGACCAGCGTCCCGGCGCGAGCCAGTGCGTCTCGGCGAGGGTCACCGGCACGGCGCGGCGGCCCAGGCAACGGACCGCGGCGAGGGTGCCGTAGTAGCTGGCCGAGGTGAGCAGCGCGGGCGCGATGGGTTCCACGACTCACCTCCCCGCCGGCAGCGCGGCGTGCAGCAGCCCGGCGCCCAGGATGCCGATGAAGCGGGGGTCGTTGACGAGGTAGCGCCGCCAGAGCCGCCGCGGCTCCTGGGCCAGCCGGTACGCCCACTCGAGCCCCGAGCGCGACACCCATCCCGGGGCGCGGTGGGCCGTGCCCGCAGCGAAGTCCAGCCCCGCCCCCACCGCCACCG
>CAZAIE010000059.1:0-14448 GCA_964485035.1 uncultured Myxococcaceae bacterium
CGTCGTCGGAGGGCAGCAGCAGGCAGCGGGGCGGGGTGCCGTCCCGGCAGAGCCGTCGGGCGAGGGTGCTCCCCACGAAGCCCGCGGCTCCGGTGATGAGGGCGCGCATCGGAACTCCTCCAAAACGAAGGCCCGGCAGCGCCGGGCCCTCGCGATTCGACGGTTCGACCGGTGGCGCGGACTACTTCGCGGCGGCCTTGAGGGCGTCCTTCTTGTCGGTCCGCTCCCAGTAGAAGTCCTTCTCGGTGCGGCCGAAGTGACCGAAGGCGGCGGTCTTCTGGTAGATGGGCCGCAGGAGGTCGAGGGTCTCGATGATCTGCCGGGGCTTGGTGCCGAAGACCTTGCGGATGCCCGCGGCGATCTTCTCCTCGGGGACGGTGCCCGTGCCGAAGGTCTCGACCAGGATGCTCACCGGCTCGGCGACGCCGATGGCGTAGGCGAGCTGCACCTCGCAGCGCGCGGCCAGGCCGGCGGCGACCACGTTCTTGGCGATGTAGCGGCCCATGTACGCGGCCGAGCGGTCGACCTTCGAGGGGTCCTTGCCGGAGAAGGCGCCGCCGCCGTGACGGCCCATGCCGCCGTAGGTGTCGACGATGATCTTGCGGCCGGTCACGCCGGAGTCGCCCATGGGGCCACCGATGACGAAGCGGCCGGTGGGGTTGATGAAGAACTTGGTCTTCTTGTCGAGCAGCTTCTTGGGCAGGGCGGGGAGGATGACCTCGTCCATGATCCCGTCGTGCAGCTTCTTGTTGGAGACCTCGGCGCTGTGCTGGCTGGAGACGACGACGGCGTCGATGCGCGCGACCTTGCCGTCCACGTACTCGACCGTGACCTGGCTCTTGCCGTCGGGGCGCAGGAAGGGCAGCTTGCCCTTGCGGCGGCTGTCCGAGAGCTTCTTGGTGAGCAGGTGGGCGTAGTGGATGGGCGCGGGCATGAGCACGTCGGTCTCGTTGCACGCGTAGCCGAACATCATTCCCTGGTCGCCGGCGCCCTGCTCCTTCTTGGCGCTGGAGTCGACGCCGCGGGCGATGTCGCCCGATTGGCCCTCGATGGCCACCATGACGCCGCAGGTGTTGCCGTCGTAGCCCATCTCGGAGTCGGTGTAGCCGATCTCGCAGATGGTCTCGCGGATGATCTTGGGGATGTTCACCCAGGCGCTGGTGGTGACCTCGCCCGCCACGATGGCGAAGCCGGTCTTGACCAGGGTCTCGATGGCGACGCGGGACGCGGGGTCCTGCTTGAGCATCGCGTCGAGGATGCCGTCGGAGATCTGGTCGCAGATCTTGTCGGGGTGCCCCTCGGTGACCGACTCGGAGGTGAACAGGTAGTTCTTCATCATGTGCTTCGTGGCCTCTCTGGCTGGTGGTGTTTCACTTTTTTCGAGCGCGGCAGGCTATTTCCGCGCTGGGCAGGTGTCAAACGTTCGCTGCCAGCCGGGGCTGTCCGCTCAGCCACCGCACTGGCCGGTGGCCGGGTCGCACCGCTTCGGGGCGAGGCAGCCAACGGGCGGGTTGCACAGCTCGACGCAGACCGGCGGGAAGCTCGTCAGGTCGCACCGCTGGAGCGGTGAGCACCCGGGGCTGCAGGTGTGCGGCACGCAGGCCCCGTTGGCGTTGCAGTAAGCGTCGGGGGCGCAGCCGCCGCACTCGCCGCCGCAGCCGTCGTCCCCGCACCTCCTGCCGCTGCAGTGCGGGGCGCAGTCGCTGCAGCGGCCGAGCACGCAGGACAGCCCGGGAGCGCAGCTGCCGCAGCTCCCCCCGCAACCGTCCTCCCCGCACTCCCGGCCAGAGCAGTCCGCGGGGCATCCCACGCATTGCCCGTCCACGCACCCGAGGTCGGGGGGGCAACTCCCGCACGACCCGCCGCAGCCGTCGTCGCCGCAGCTGCGCGTCCGGCAGTCCGCGAAGCAGCCCTCGCAGACTCCGAGGACCGGGTTGCAGGTCGTGGGCGCAGCGCAGGCCCCGCACGGGTTGCCGCACGCGTCCTCCCCGCACTCCCGGCCTCCGCAGCCGCAGTCGATGCACGCGCCGTTGCGGCAGACCGAGTCCGGAGCGCAGCATCCCGCCCCGCATCGTCGGGCAGCAGGGCAGGGGACGCAGGCTCCCTGGGTACAGCTCTCGAGCGGGCGGCAGGCTCCGCAGGTTCCTCCACAGCCGTCGGGTCCGCAGGCGTGACCGCCGCACTCTGGTCGACAGCTCGCGTCGGCTGGTTCGGCCCCCGCGTCCCGTGGTGCCGTGGCGTCGGGCGGACCGAGCCGGGCCTCGAAGGTGGGCTCAAGGCAGGCCGGGCCGGAAAGCGTGGCGATCAGCAGACACAGCCGTTTCATGGAGTGCTCCTGGGACGAACCCGGCGACGAGGGTAGCATCGGACGCTCCTTGACCGACCCGGGGCCGTTTGCCACACTCCCCGCTCATGTCCAAGGTCGGAACACCTCATCCGCCTCCGCTATGGCCCTGGGGCGGCGCCCGTTCGATTCGGGAGAAGCTCGTCGATCCGGCGCAGTTCGACCGGAAGAAGAAGAAGGGCAAGCTCGGCGACCCCAAGCGTCCCTCGCTTGCCTCAGCTGCGCTCCTGGAGTTCATGGGGCCCGGCCACACCTCGGACGAACTGCGGTTGCCTCCCCCGCCATCTCCGTTCGGCAGCGGTACCGACGAGATCACGCCGTTCCCCGACCGCGCCTTCACCCGGACGGTGGTCGACCGTGGCACCGACACCTCCCGCCGGGCCATCGAGTCGGCGCTGTCGCGGGTCCAGGCGGCACCCGACAAGCTCGAGCGGATGCGCGCGGTCATCAACCGCGAGGCGGCCATGCTCTCGCTGCTCGGGAAGGTCCAGGCCGACACCGACGAGATCATCGAGCGCATGAAGCAGGAGTACAAGGCGAACGGCAGCTACTGATGGTGACCTCCGCGGAGCTCGACAAGCTGGCGATCGCGGTCCAGAAGTGGGCCGAGGGGAAGGCCACGCTCAAGGAGGTCCGCGGGTACTCCGACGAGGAGCTCTACGCCGTCGCCCGTGCCGCCTACGCCTTCTTCCACCAAGGCAAGATCGCCGAGGCCCGGACGCTCTTCCAGGGCCTGTTCGCGGTCAATCCCCGGGACCCCTACTTCGCCCGTGCCCTGGCGGTGGTCGAGTACGCCTCGGGAAATTCCGATGGCGCCATCGCGGCTTACGACGTTGCGTCCAAGCTCGACCCGAACGACATCGCGGCCCTGGTGGGGAGGGCCGAGGTGCTGCTGGCCACCAACCAGCGCCAGCGGGCCGCCGAGGACCTGAAGAGGGCCGTCGCCGGCAAGGGCGACGAAAGGCTGAAAACCAAGGCAAAAGCACTACTTGACGCCTTGCGTGGCAAGGGATGAGGGCCTGCCACGCAACTTCTCCGGAGGCCGGACGATAACTTGATTGAAGGCAGCCGGAACCAAACGCAACCCTCGCAAAACAAAGGAGTACGTCATGGGGCTTCTCAGCGGCATCTCTTCCTTCAATCTCCCGAAGCTGAACCTCGGTTCCGCCATCAGCAAGCTGTCTTCCTCCAAGCTCGCTGAGGGTATCAAGAGCCTCGCGAAGGTCGCCGGCGACACCTTCCTGAAGCCCGCCACCGACGGCAAGGGCATCTTCCAGTCCGACGTCAACTTCAACATCGGCGGCTTCGACATCAAGCTGAAGAACCCGGTCGAGGTTCTCGCGCAGAAGCTGCTCGGCAAGCTGGGCGACAAGGCCCGCGAGCTCGGCTTCAACACCGACGCCATCGCCAAGATGCTGGCCGGCAACACCACCCGCGAAGTCGCCGAGGTCGGTGGCGGCACGGTCGAGATGCCGGCGCTCGAGGACCGCGTGGGCGAGTACGCCCCGCCGCCTCCCGCCGAGGCCGGTGGCAGCACCAGCGTCACCTCGGGCGGCAGCGACATGGCCGACGACGCGCTGAACAAGTTCGGCGGCTCGCTCTCGAACCTCGACTCCGAGATCAACGCGGCCATCAACAAGGGCGGCGAGCTCAACCAGACCGAGATGCTCAAGCTGCAGCAGAAGATGCAGAAGCGCAACGAGCTCTTCCAGATGCTCAGCCAGATCATGCAGATCCAGCACGACACCAAGAAGGGCATCATCCAGAACATGCGCGCCTAGTCGTCCCGCGCGGCAGTTATCGGGCGCAGTCCTCTCGGGGGCTGCGCCCGTTTTCTATGTGCGGCCCGGCTGTTGGCGGAGGCCCAACCCCGTAGTACAGTCCGCACGTTTTCGACCCACCCTGGAGACCACATGGCGGATCCCAAGGCCGAGAAGAAGGACTGGAAGAAGGTCCTCTACACCGAAGACCGGGTGAAGAAGTGGGCGAAGGGCGAGCTCACTCTCGCGCAGCTCGACGGCATCAGCGGTCCCGAGATGCTGGAGATGGCCGTCACCGGGTTCGCCATGTACGAGCAGGGCCGCTTCCGTGAGGCCAAGGTCATCTTCGACGGCCTCGCCGCGCTCGACCCGACCGAGTCGTACTACCGCACCGCCCTGGGCGCGGTGTACCTGGCCCAGGACAAGCTGGACGAGGCCGGCGAGGAGTTCGACGCCGCCATCAAGCTCAATGCCAAGGACATCGCCGCGCTGGTGAACCGCGGTGAGGTGCGCCTGCGGCGTGGCCTGCTGCTCGAGGCCGCCGCCGACTTCAAGGCCGCCGTCGACCTGGACCCGGAGAACAAGGACCCGCTGTCGCTGCGCGCCCGCGCGCTCGCCGCCGCCGCCCTGGAGACCCTCCAGCAGCGCGGCCTCACCGAGGGCATCCTCCCCAGCGGCGACGGCAAGGACCCGAAGAAGCCTGTGCCCAAGCCGCCCGCCAAGCCGGTCCGTCGCTGAAAAGCTGCGCTGTTTGTCTACACCGGCGCACCTTTCTGCTCCGGCTCGCGACAATGTGCTCGGACCGCCGTGAGCGTGGTCGGGAGCGCGGATGAATCGGAAGGGCAGCAACAAGACCCCGGCGCGGGTCCAGATCTTCTACTTCGAGAAGAAGAAGCCCGGCCGGCTGGCGACCGACCCCTCGGCGGCGGTGACCACCACCGACCTTCCGGTCCCGGATAGCGAGGCGCTCACCTCACCGGCGAACGAGGTTCCCCTCGCGGACCTCCAGCGCGAGGCGGCGGCAAAGCGGCGGAACGCCCGCTCGCGCCGCGGGGCGGCGCCGCGGGACCACGAACACCACCATCGTCGGACCACCGAGAAGATCCCCGCGCTCGGCGACGGCCCGCATGCGCCCACCGAGCGCGAGGCGCCCCGGCTCCCCACGCCGGCCGCCGTCCCGGGAGGGTGCGCCCGGGAGGCGCTGGAGTACCACCGGCAGAAGCTGCAACGGCTCGCTGCGCGTGCCGGAGGGCCGACCAAGGAGATCGCCGACATGGCGCTCTTCGGGCACACGCTCTACGCGCGGGGCCGGCTGCGCGAGGCTCAGGTGGTGTTCGAGAGCATCGTCTCGCGCGAGCCCGACGAGGCAGCTGCCTACACCATGCTCGGGGCCATCTACCTGGCCCTCGACGACGACGCGCGGGCGCTGGCCTTGTTCGACGCCGCGCTGGGGCTCGAGGGGGGCGACCTCGCGGCGCTGGTCGGGCGCGGCGAGATCCGCCTGCGGCGGGGGCAGCCCCAGGCCGCGGTGCAGGACCTGGAGCGGGCCATCGGCGCGGACCCCAGCGGGCGGGACCCCTTCAGCGAGCGGGCCCGGGCGCTGCTGGTGCTGGCCAAGACCCTCAGCCGCACCCTGCGTTGAGCCCATTCGAGGCGCCACGCGCCTTGTAGCCCCAGGGCCTTCCGCTAGAATGCCTGCGCTTTTCGGCGCGGAGGCCTCTTGGAAAGCAAGCTCTCCAAGTACAGCGACATCGTCCTGGCGGCAGTCATCGTCGGCATCGTCGGGATGCTCATCGTCCCGCTGCCGACGCACGTGCTGGACATCCTGCTGACGTTGAACATCAGCATCTCGGTGATCCTGCTGCTGGTCGCCATCTACATCTCCAACGCGCTCAAGATCTCCGTCTACCCGACGCTGCTGCTCATCACCACGCTGTTCCGGCTGGCGCTGAACGTCAGCTCCTCCCGCCTCATCCTGCTGAACGCCGACGCGGGCGAAGTCATCGCGGCGTTCGGCAACTTCGTGGTGCGCGGCAACTACGTCGTCGGCGCCATCCTCTTCGTCATCCTCACCCTCATCCAGTTCATCGTCATCGCCAAGGGCTCCGAGCGCGTCGCCGAGGTGGCCGCGCGGTTCACCCTGGACGCCATGCCGGGCAAGCAGATGTCCATCGACGCGGACATGCGCTCCGGTGCCATCGACATGGAGGAGGGCAAGAAGAAGCGGCGCGACCTGGAGCGCGAGTCGGCCCTCTACGGCGCCATGGACGGCGCCATGAAGTTCGTGAAGGGCGACGTCATCGCCTCGATGATCATCACCGTGGTCAACATCGTCGGCGGGCTGATCATCGGCGTGATGCAGCGGGGGATGGAGGTGGGCGACGCGGCCCGCATCTACACCATCCTCACCATCGGTGACGGCCTGGTGTCGATCATCCCGGCGCTGCTCATCTCCACCTCCGCGGGCATCATCGTCACCCGCGTCGAGGGCGAAGAGCAGGGAGCGCACCTCGGCAAGGACGTGGTGGGGCAGCTCACCCAGCAGCCCAAGGCCATCGCCATCGCCGCGGTGATGCTGGTCCTCCTGGCCATCGTCCCAGGCCTGCCCGGCGTGCCCTTCATGATCATGGGTGTCGCCGCGGGCAGCGCGGGCTTCTTCCTGATGCGCAAGCAGAAGCTCGACTCCGAGGCTCCGCCGATGGAGGAGATGCCGGCGGAGGACGGCACGCCCCAGGCGGTGGAGGCGGGGCCCAAGGAGCCGATCAACCCCGACAGCGAGCTGTTCGTGCCGGTGGTCACGCCCATCGTCCTCGAGGTCTCGGACTCGCTGGTGCCCTTCGTGGACTCGCGGCAGGACGGCGGCCGCTTCCTCTACGAGCTCATCCCCTTCATGCGCGACGGCCTGTTCGTGGAGCTGGGCGTGCGGTTCCCGGGCGTCCGCGCCCGCGCGAACCCCGGCCTGCCGCAGGGCGGCTACCAGATCCAGATCAACGAAGTGCCGGTGGTGAACGGACAGCTCACCCTGGGCCACGTGCTGGTCAACGACACCGTCGACCGGCTGCGGCTGATGAACATCCAGGGCATCGAGGCGCTCAACCCGGCGACGCGGCAGCCCTGCGCCTGGGTGGACGAGGCGCACAAGCCGATGCTCGAGAGCGCGGGGCTCACCACCTGGGACGCGCCCAGCTACCTGGTGTTGCACCTGGCCGGCATCCTGCGCCGCCATGCGCGCGAGTTCCTCGGCGTCCAGGAGGTGCAGAGCAGCCTCGAGCAGCTGGAGAAGGCCTTCCCGGCGCTGGTCAAGGAGTGCGTGCCCAAGGTCGTCAACGTCCTCAAGCTCACCGACATCCTGCAGCGGCTGGTCGAGGAGGAGCTGAGCGTGCGCGACCTGCGCGGCATCCTGCAGGCGCTGGCGGAGTGGGGCCAGGTCGAGGGCGACAGCGTGATGCTCACCGAGCACGTGCGCGCCTCGATGAAGCGCTACATCAGCCACAAGTACACCCGAGGCTCCAACACCCTGGTGGTGTACCTGCTCGACCCGCAGATCGAAGAGGCGATCCGCGCGGCCATCAAGCACACCAGCGCGGGGAGCCACCTGGCCCTCGAGCCCGACCTCGCCCAGGAGATCATCAGCGCGGTGCGCCACGAGTGTGGCCACCTGCCGCCGACGGCCCAGCGGCCGCTCATCCTCACGGCGATGGACATCCGCCGCTACGTCCGCAAGCTGCTGGAGTACGAGTTCATGCCGCCGTTCAGCGTGGTGAGCTACCAGGAGCTCTCGCCCGAGCTGAACATCCAGCCCGTCGCGCGCATCTCGCTGGGCTAGTCGTCGAGGGGAAGCGAGTTACTTAACTCCAATTAAGTAACCCTTCCGTTTTCTGGAGGAGCCCCCCGGGCTCCCGGGGGCCTTGCCTGCTCGGAGCGCGGTGACCTAGCGGAGCAACCCTGGCGTCTGCCCGCAATCCACCCCTGAAAGCCCTCTCCCTTCCAGAGCCAGTCGCCGCGGAGGCCGCGGGCGCGGCCAGGGCGATTGCTCAGCGCGCCCGGGTCTTGGCCGCGATGAGGCGGTCGAGCGCGACCTTGTCGTCCTCGCTGGTCCGGTCCGGGGCGTTCGCGGCGCCAGCCGTGATCGGCTCTGCTGCACTGGCGACCATCGGCTTGGCGGTGGGAACGGGAGCGGAAGCTGCGCCGGTGCTCTTCGCGCGCGGGGTGGCGCGGGCCACGGCCTTCGGAGAGTTGGCCACGGGCTTCTTCACCGGCGCGGCCAGCGTCGGCCCCGCCTGGTAGGCCGCCGAGACCCTCTCGGCGATGGTCCGGCCTCCGATGGGGACCGTTCCGATGACCACCCCGACCACCACCGCGACGAAAGTGTAGAAGCAGAACTTGAGCAGACCGAACATGTGGCGTCGCCTCCTGTCAGGAATGGTGGCCTGAACACCCACATCGGTCCAGTTTTTGGCCGGCTCTCTGGAAAGGCGAGCCGAAACGGTCGGTTATGGGGCAAGATGCGTCGAAACCACCGGCAAGGCCGAGCGAGGAGAGCGCCGTGGCGCTGGGAGACGAGCTGGTCCTGCGAGCCCGGGCGGAAGCGGCGCAGCTGCAGGCAGTCATCTCGCCCGCGGGCCTGGAGGCGCTGCGGACCGAGGCCGGGCAGCTCTTCGAGGCGCTGCCCGAGGCTCCCGCGTATCGCAGGGCGAACGACCCGGCGAGGCAGCGGGCCACCGAGCTCGTTCCCCGAGCGACTGAGCTGCTCTCCAGGCTCCTCGCCGCAGAGAGGGCGCTGGGGGGAGATGCCCGGCTCGGGGCGCTGGTTCGGGCGGTGGAGGCCCACGTCCGTGCGCTGGGGGCCATGTCCGCAGGCGAGATCACGCAAGGAGATCTGTGGGCGCACGAGGCCTGGGAGGCTGCGCGGGCGGCGACCAGCAGCGGCTCGTTCTTCCAGGTGGAGCAGTCGGGAACCGCCAAGGTCTTCGACCGCGCCAGCGGCTCCTCGCGCTACGACCCGCGCACTGAGCAGAACCTGACCGTCCAGCTCTTCTGCGCCAACGAGGACTGCCGCAAGCCAGCGCCGTACCTCTTGACCCCGCGGTATGCCACGCACCGCTTCAAGTGCGCCCACTGCCAGCAGCCCTTCACCGGGCACTTCGCCGAGGTGCGCCACCTGGAGTCGCGGCCCACCGGGCGCGGCCGGCACTACGTGCTTCGCGTGGACCAGGTGGGCGGCGGGGACGAGACGCTGGAGTTCGACGACGCCTCCGGCGGGGAGATCGCCGTGGCTCCGCGCGACCTGGTGGTCCTGCTCTACGCGGGCACGGGTTCCCTCGCAGCGGTGGAGAACCTCACCACCGGACACGTCCTGTGGATCCTCCCGAAGGGGCCGTGCTTCCTGGCGACCGCTGTCTACGGCGAGGACGCCACCGAGCTCGACGACTTCCGCGCCTTCCGGGACGAACGGCTGCTGCCGAACGCGCTCGGGCGGCTGTCGGTGCGCGCCTACTACCTCGTCGGTCCGCTCGTCGCGCCGGCGGTCGCTGCCCGTCCCTGGGCGCGCCGGGTGCTGCGGCCGGGGCTCGAGTGGCTCCGCCCAAGGCTGCGCTGAATCGCTTGGCCGACGGCGCGCTCTCACCGCCCGAGGAGGGCTGCGACGTGGCGCTCGGAAGAGAACGGATCTGGCGAGGGGTGCTCTGGACTGCGGCGGCGGTGACGCTCGGGCTCGGCGCCGTCCAGGCAGTGCGCGAGGAGCAGCTGGGGTCCGCGCTGCCGCCGGGGAGTCCAGTCCCGGCGTTCACCAGCGTCGGCCAGGACGGAAGACCATTCCGCCTCGAAGACTCCCAGGCGAAGGTGGTCGTCCTCTCGTTCTGGGCCACCTGGTGCACGCCGTGTCAGCGCGAGCTCCCGATGCTGCGCAAGCTGGAGGCGGAGTTCGCTACCCAAGGGGTCGCGCTGGTGCTGGCCAACGTCGATGACGAGGACGACCAGGCCGAGGCGCTCGCTCGCTGGGCGAAGGACCTGTCAGGCCCCGCGCCACGGGTCGTCTTCCCCGACGAGCAGACCCGGGTGGATTGGCGCTCGGGTCGGCTTCCCACGCTGTACGTGCTCGCGCGGGAGGCCGCGGGCTGGGCCATCGTCGCCAGCCACTCGAACCTCCAGCCGGAAGAGCGAGTGCGAAGCGAGCTTCGGACGGCGCTGGATAGGGCCAAAAAGGGCAATTAGAACAATGACTTGCCGCTCTGCCGGGAAGGCCCCTGGGGGCTCCTGGGAGCCTCGCCTGCCCCTTCTTGTTCCGCCAGCCCTATTGAAATACGCATGGCCGCTCGTCGGCCCCTGGCGGCTTCCTGGGGCCCCAGGGGCCGTTTACGACCGGTTCGACCCCCAGACAGCGGCCTCCGGCCAGCCTCTCCCAGTCGCGCACCCCTTTAGGGGGATGATGGTTGGCGGACCAGACGCCGTCAGGCTTCGTGCATCCACGAGAAGCAGGCCGGAAAAACCAGTCCCCGCCGCGGGGCCGAGGTGCGATGCTCACGCGCCGGGAACTGGGAATCGCAGGACCTGCCGCCGGTTCTGGAGCGTTTGGGACGGCAACCACGGGAGCGAACATGAGCAAGGGGAAGAAGGGCATGAGCCGACGAGAGTTCATGGGGCTGGGCGCCGCGACGCTGGCCGCTGCCTCTGCGACCGACCTGCTGACCGCCTGTGCGAGCGCCCCGGCACGTCCCACGGGACCGGCCGGGAGCGTGGGGTACTTCTCCCGCTTCGGCGTGGACGAGGAGATGATCCGCGAGGCGCTGGCGGCTGCGCTCTCGCGCGGCGGCGACTACGCCGACCTGTTCTTCCAGCACCGCGTCTCCGACTACGTGGGCCTCGAGGACGGCGAGGTGAACCGCGCCTCCTCCAGCATCGAGCTGGGCGTGGGCGTGCGCGTGCTGCGCGGCGACCAGACCGGCTACGCGTACACCGAGGAGATCACCCGGGAAGCGCTGCGGCGCGCGGCGCTCACCGCCGCGGCCATCGCCGAGGCGTCCTCGCGCGAGGCGCCCGCCGCCTTCCGGGTGGAGACGAAGCTCCCCCACCGCTACCCGGTGCAGCAGCGCTGGGAGGACGTGAAGCCGGCGCAGAAGCTGCCCATCCTCTCCGGGCTCAACGAGCAGGTGTTCAAGCGCGACGCGCGCATCAAGAAGGTGAGCATCGCGCTGGGCAACGAGGCGGGCGTCATCCTGGTCGCGGACAGCACCGGGCGCCTGGTCGAGGACGTCCAGCCGATGACCGACCTGCGCATCAGCGTGGTCGCCGAGAAGGACGGACGCCGTGAGACGGGCTGGGCCAGCCGCGCGGGGCGTGCGGGCTTCGAGTTCTACACCCCCGAGGTGCTGGCGAAGTCGGTGGACGAGGCGGTCTCGCGCACGCTGGTGCTCTTCGACGCGGTGCCTGCCCCGGCGGGCGAGATGCCGGTGGTCATGGGAGCCGGCTCCTGCGGCGTGCTGCTCCACGAGGCCATCGGCCACGGGATGGAGGCGGACTTCAACCGCAAGGGCATCTCCATCTACGCGGACAAGATGGGCAAGACCATCGCCAAGGACTTCGTGACCATCGTCGACGACGCGACCATCGAGCACGGTCGCGGGACGATCAACGTGGACGACGAGGGCCAGGTCGCCGGGCGCACGGTGCTGGTGGAGAAGGGCGTGCTCGCGACTTACATGCACGACCTCATCTCGTCCAAGCACTTCGGCGTCGCCCCCACCGGCAACGGCCGCCGCCAGAGCTACGCCTACTCCCCGGTGCCGCGCATGCGCGCGACCTACATGCTCGCCGGGCCGCACAAGAAGGACGAGGTCGTCGCCTCGGTGAAGAAGGGCATCTACTGCGACAACATCGGCAACGGTCAGGTGCAGATCGGCGCGGGGGACTTCAGCTTCTACGTCCTCAACGGCTGGATGATCGAGGACGGCAAGCTCACCCGGCCCATCAAGGACGTGAACCTCATCGGCAACGGCCCCAAGGTCCTGGAGAAGATCGACATGGTCGCGGACGACCTGCAGGTGGAGCACTCCGCGGGCTACTGCGGCAAGGACGGCCAGCGCATCCCGGTCTCCTTCGGCATGCCCACCGTGCGCATCGCGTCCATCACCGTCGGCGGCCGGAAGGCCTCCTGAGAACCTCCTGACCTCCGAGGAAACGACCATGGCTGAGACCAAGATGCTGGACGTGGCGCGGCGGGCCGTCGCGCAGGCGAAGAAGGGCGGGGCGCAGGAGGCCGCAGCGAACGCCTACCGCTCCCGCGACGTGTCGGTGGAGTGGCGCGACGGGAAGATCGACCGGCTGCACGAGGCGACCAGCGCCGGCCTCTCGCTGCAGCTCTACGTGGACGGCCGCTACGCCGCGGTCTCGACGAGTGACCTGCGGCCGGAGGCGGTGGACCCGTTCATCGAGAACGCGATCGCGCTGGCCCGCGCGCTGGCGAAGGATCCGCACCGGGCGCTGCCCGACCCCAAGCTGTACGAGGGCCAGGCGCAGCTTGACCTCCTGCTCGAGGACCCGGGCTACGAGGCGGTGACCGCGGTGGAGCGGCGCCGCGTGGTGCAGGCCATCGAGGCGGCGGCGCGCGCAGAGAAGGGCGCCGAGGCCATCATCTCGGTGACCACCGGGACCTCGGACAACCTCTCTGAGAGCTTCAAGGTCCACTCCAACGGGTTCGAGGGGACGCGGCGCAACACCTCGTTCTGGCTCTCGGCCGAGGTCAGCGTGAAGGACCCCGATGGCCGCAAGCCCGAGGACTGGGACTACGCGGGTGCGCGCTTCTACAAGGAGCTGCCCGACCCGGCGACGGTCGGCCGGGGCGCGGCGCAGCGGGCGCTGTCGCGCGTGGGCGCGAAGAAGGGCGAGTCGGGGCTGATGACCGTGGCCATCGACCCGCGCGCGGGCGGTCGCTTCGTGCCGCAGTTGCTCGGACCGCTGGCCGCCTCCTCGCTGCAGCAGAAGCGCTCGATGTTCGAGGGCAAGCTGGGCCAGGCCATCGGCAGCGCGAAGCTCGACCTCTGGGACGACCCGCACGTGGTGAAGGGCTTCGGCTCGCAGCTCTTCGACAGCGAGGGCATGGCGGCGAAGAAGCGCGCCATCTTCGAGGGCGGGGTCCTCAAGACCTTCTTCGTGGACAACTACTACGGCCGGAAGCTGGGCATGCCTCCCACCACGGCGCGGATGAGCAACCTCACCTGGGCGCTGGGCGGCAAGGACCAGGCGGCGCTGCTGGCGGAGATGAAGGAGGGTGTGCTCGTCACCTCCTTCCTGGGCGGCAACTCCAACGCCACCACCGGCGACTTCTCGGTGGGCATCTCCGGCTTCCGGGTGCGGGGCGGGAAGCTCGCCGAGCCGGTCGCGGAGATGAACCTCTCGGGCAATCACCTGGAGTTCTGGAAGCAACTCGTGGCCGTGGGCAACGACCCCTACCCGTACTCCACCACCCGCACCCCCACGCTGGTCTTCGAGAAGGCGCAGATCGCCGGAACCTGAGCCTCCTGCCGGTCCTCGCCCCTGCGCCGCGGCTGGTCCGCGAGCAGGGGCGAGCCGTTGCGGGTCACGGATCAGATGCGCGCGACGCCGAGGAAGACGGCGTGCAGCGCCGCCACCAGCGCAAAGTAGGCCGCCCGTGCGGTCTGTGGGCCGAGCCCGGGGAAGCGGTACTCGAGCGAGCGACGGCCGCAGCTCGAGAGGCAGTCGCCGCAGAGCGTGCAGGCGGACCCCGGCCGTCCGCGCGCCAGGTCCTCGGGGCGGAGCGCGTCGTAGCGGCAGGCGGGGGTGCACGCGTTGCACCCCTCACACGAGGAGGCGATGCGAAGCCGGAAGGGCGAGAGGCGTCCCAGGGTCGTCGCCAGGAGCCCGACGGGACAGAAGGCCACACAGTGCGCCATGGTCCCGGTCCGTCGCGAGGCGAGGAGCATCACCCCGACGCCGACCATGCCGAACAGGAGGCCGGCCGCTCCGGCCACGGCGCCGGAAGCCCCGAGGGCGTTCAGCGCCAGCGCGCCAAGAACCACGACGGCGAGGACCCCGGCGCGAGCGAGGTGGCGCCAGCGCGGCAGCGGTCGAGCCTGCCGCTGCGCATGCGAAGCGTTCAGGTCCCAAGCGCCCAGGTAGCAGAGGAAGCTGCACCAGCCGGGGCCGACCAGCAGCACTGTGACCAGGAAGAGGACAGGCATGAACAGCCCGCCGCCGCGGTAGAGCGGGCCGCCCACAATCATCGCGGGGATGGGCAGGTGGAGCTTGCCCGACATCAGGAATTGCTCCAGCCCGGCGAGCCCCAGCGCGAGCTGGGCGAAGAACACCACTGAGAAGAGCGTCCACAGC
>CAZAIE010000060.1:0-14364 GCA_964485035.1 uncultured Myxococcaceae bacterium
CAGGTTCCCCAGAGGACTTTCACCTCCAAGTCACGCCCATGCTGGGCACACCAACCGAAGCCCGCGGTCCGACCGGATCGCTGGCTTCTTCTTTGCCCGGCTACCGAAGGGTCCGTCGAGAGCCTCTACTCCGCTCCCGGATATACGAAGGCCCCGCTCGTCGCCGAGCGGGGCCTCCGGGACTTCGCTTCCGTCAGCCGACTACTTGGTCTGGCAGAGGTTCATCGTCGTCGGCACCGTGTCGATATTGCCGCAGACGAGGGTGCTGCCCACGGCCGGAGTCAGGCACTTGTCGGTCGCCGCGCAGGCGCCGCACGAGCCGCCGCAGCCGTCGTCGCCGCAGTGCTTGTTCATGCAGTCCGGCTTGCAGATGCAGGTGCCGGGCTGGACCGCGGCGTCCCCGGTCGGGGCGACGAGGTCGCAGACGGGCTTGCTGGCCGGGCAGTCGGTCTTCGCAAGACACGAGGTCTTGCAGTCACCGCCCACCGAGCACCACTCGCCAGCGCCGGTGCAGCCACACTTGCCACCGCAGCCGTCGTCCATGCCGCACTTGCCGGGCGCGCAGGTCGGGGTGCAGGTCACGCACACGTCGGGGTCGGACGCGGTGTTGCACCTGTCCGTGCCCTCGCAGTTGCACTTGCCGCCGCAGCCGTCGTCCTCGCCGCTGCACTTGCCACTGCACTCGCGGGTGCAGGAGATGCAGACGTCGGGATCCGCCCCGGTGTCGCACTTCTGGCCAACCTCGCAGTTGCACTTGCCGCCGCAGCCATCGTCCTCACCGCTGCACTTGCCGACGCACTCGCGGGTGCAGGCGACGCAAACGTCGATGGCGGGGGTGGTGTCGCACTTCTTGCCGGCCTCGCAGTTGCACTTGGCGCCGCAGCCGTCGTCCTCGCCGCTGCACTTGCCGACGCAGGAACCAACGCAGGTCTCGCAGACGTTCGGGCTGGCCATGGTGTTGCACTTCTTGCCGGCCTCGCAGCCGCAGGTGCCGCCACAGCCGTCTTCCTCGCCATTGCACCGACCAGCGCAGTTCGGCTTGCAGCAGTACGAGCCGACGCACTGGTTGCAGAAGGCGTTCGAGTCACTGCACTCGGAGGTCTTGCAGAACCCGTAGCAGAAGCCATCGTCGCTGTCGTCCGGCGTCACGCAGAAGAGACGATCGCCACACGGGGTCCGCTTGTCGTCGGTGTAGCTGCAGGCCGCGCCGTACGCAGTGGGGGCGTTTGGCTTGGCCGCACGGCAGTAGCCCTGGCCGTCGAAGGTGGAGTTCGGGTAGCAGATCTGCTTGTTCAGGAGCAGGTCGTCCGGGCAGGTATCGCTCCCGTAGATGTTGCACTTCTGCTTGCAGATACCGAACCGGGTCAGGGTCACGCTGTCCGGAGCGCCGGAGTAGTCGTAGCAGAAGTCCGTCGCCGCGGTGCACCCGAGCTGCGGGAGGGCGCCGGGGGCGGTCGCCGCGTTGCACACCGTCTGGCAGAGACCCTTCGTCTTCTTGGGGTTGGCATCGTCCGGCTGGATGGGGAGGCAGGTGCTCCCGACCTTGCACATGTCGGGGGACACTGCGACGCCAGCCTTGCGGGTGGCGTCAGGGTCGCACGTCGTGGTGGAGGAGCCGCCCTGGACGCAGATGCCCACTTCCTCACCGCTGGAGAACACATACGCTTCGCAGGTGCCATCGTTCTTCCCGCCAGCGCTGCACGGCTTCAGCAGCTTGGCGCGCTCGGCCGCACAGGTCGTCGGGTTCGCGGTGCAGTCCAAGTCGTCGGGGTAGACGCAGTAATTGAACATACACAGGTTGCCGACCCGAGAATTGCAGTACGTGGTGGGGTCCGAGCACTTCGACGGGTCAGTCTTCCCGAGGGTGACACACGAACGCAGACAAAGCGGCGGGCCCGAGTAGATGTCCTTCTTGCAGAGGAGCGTGCCGCCATCTGCCGGGGTCTCGCATCCCACGGTCTGGATGCAGTCCTCGAACTCACCGGGCTTCTTGCACTCGGAGGGAGCAATGGTCTCGATGCTGGTGGTGTCCATTCCACAGACGAGGCCGAGCTCGGCACAGGTATCGGGCTCATCGCCGTAAGCGAAGAAGCAGGAGCAGTGGAGGTCCTCGGGATCTGTGGCGCTCATGGCGAAGTCCACGCAGACCTGGCCGGTCTTGCACTGCTCGCCGTTACAGGTCGGGGGCTTGCAGGTGCCGGTGTGGGGGTTGGCGGAGTCGGGTTCACAAATCTCGACATCCAAGCAGCCGTCAGGGGGATTGCAGATCTTCAGGCAGACAGGAGTGACCTGGTCGATGTCGCAGTACTCGTCTTCCTTGCACGCGGTCGCGCACTTGCGCTCCTCGCACTTGCCGGTGGCCTCGGTGCACGTCTTGCCGCTCGGGCAGGTGCCACAGCTGGGCTTCTCCGTACAGCCGCTGTTGCCGCACTCCTTGCCAGTGCAGGCGGTCTTCCAGCACTCGCTCTCGCACTTGCCGGCGACGCAGGTCGTCCCGGTGCCACAGGTGCCGCAGGAGCCAGGGGGCGTGCAGGTGTCCTCGCCGCACTCCTTGTCGGCGCAGGACGCGCGGCAGCCGGTCTCGCACTTGTTCGTGACGCAGACGGCGGGGGCGGTGCAGCCGGTGCCACAGGTGCCGCCGCAGCCGTCGGAACCACACTCGGCGCCGGTGGGGCAGTTCGGAACGCAAGCAGCATCAGGTCCAGGGGCGCTGGCGTCCTCGCCAGCGGGGACTCCCGTATCGCCAGGATCGACACCGGTATCGGGCTTGACCTCGATGATGCCAGTGTCGGGCTTCTTGCCAGCGTCGAGACCAACGACGGGGCCACCATCGACCTTGTCCTTGTTGCCGTCGTCACAGCTCGCGAGTCCGAGCATGAAGACGGCGCTGCAACACGCGCATGCCAGCTTCCGCAGATTCATTCGTCACTCCCTCTTTTGCTTTGGTGAAAGCTCTCTCGGCCGGATGTCTGCCACTTCGATGGAAAAATCGGAGCATGCTAGACGTCGGAATACCGGTGTGTCAACCCGGGTTTGTGATCGATGCACCCCTTTCGGACTCCCGGCCAATCCCGGAGGTCAAGCAAGGGGCGCGCCACACTCAAAGCAGCCTGTTTTCGAGCAGATGGCCGAGCGCCTTCGCGCTATCCCTGACAGTGGGGACCCGGTGCGCGGAAACTGGCGACCGTCGGATGGCAGATGCACGACGGCCCTGCCTGAAAACCAGACAGGGCCGCCGTCTCGTTGTCGCTCAAGTGCTAGGGAGTGCAGCGTCCAATCGGACCGCTCTGGATGGGCACGCACTTCGCAGTCGAGGGCAGGCAACTCGTGCACGCAACGCTGCTGTTGGTGCAGACGGTCGCGTCACACCAACCGAGGCAGGTGCCCGTCGTGCTGTTGCAGTAGGCATTCCCCGCGCAGACATCGCCCCAGGCACTCTCCCGTGCCGTCGTGCAGGCGGCACCGGCAGGCAGCAGGCCGCCCTTCTCTTCCAGGGTGCAGTACCCATTCCCCGAGAAGGTCACGGGAGTGCAGGCGCGTGGGTAGCCGAGCAGGTCGGTCGCACAGGCGGTTCCGGCTGGCGCCGGGAAGACACTGCAAGGGGGCAGGCAGGCTCCGGTGAGGGCGACGTAGTCCCCAGTCCCCACCCCCTGGTCACGCTGGACCCAGGACTGGTCGCTGCAGAAGCCACTCGTACAGCTCTTGCTGGCCGAGGCGTCAGGCGCGTCCGCCGAGTTGCAGACCGGCCGGCAGATCCCCTGGTAGGTCTTCGGCGTCGTCGCGGGCAGCACCTCCGAGATGAACTCGCAGGTGTTGCCCTGCGTGCACAGCTTTGACTTGTCGGCCCGGCTCCCGAAGGGGTTGCAGATGCCCGTCGACGAGCCAGTCTGCCAGCAGATCCCGAGCTCGATGGGGTTCCTGTTCGAGTCATAGCTGGGATAGGGCAGGCACTGGCCGTCCCCGGTGCCCTCGGCGTTGCAGGGCTTGAAGAGGTTCGTCCGGGTCGTGGGGTCGGCCTCCGGGTCGGCGCAGACGTTGGTGGTGCAGAATTTCACGCCGGTGGTCGCATCGGTCGCGCAACGTTGGGCGGCGCTGGCGCACGAGGCCCCGCTGACGCACTTGGTGACGCAGAAGGTGCCCGTGCCGCCCGAGACCGTGGACATCAGCTCGCAGCTCAGGCCGGGATAGGCCGGGTCGCAGCCGACGCTGGGCTTGCAGGGGTCGAAGAGGCCCGGCATCGCACAGGTCCAGGGGCCGCTCTCGCTCTCCTCGTAGTTGCACACCATCCCCAGGCCCTCGCAGGTGTCGGGGTCCACGCCAGCAGCATGGTTCTGGGGGTCCTTCCAGCGCGCGTACATGCAGGTGCACTGGGTCGCGGTGCCGCCCGCGGGGTCCGCGCAGATCTGCCCCTGCCCACAGGTGACGCCATTGCACGTGACGATGGCCGCCACGCACCGCTTGCTGGTCGCGTCACACTTGAACGCGCCCGCGGTGGCCGCCGAGCAACTGTCGGGGCTCAGGGTGCACTGGCAGACGCCGGCTACGCAGCTCTCGCCGCTGGCGCAGCCGGTGCACGAGCTGGTCTGGCACTGGCCCGTGGACAGGTTGCAGCTCTTCCCGCCGGTGCAAGAGCTGGCAGTGCAGTCGCACCGCCCGCCAGCGACCGAGTTGCACACGGGGGTCTCGCTGGGGCAGGTCTTCCCCGTGCACGGATCGATGCAGGTGCGCGTCTGGGAGTCGCAGCGCTTGTCGTCCGGGCACGAGCTGGCAGTGCACTCGCACCCGCCAGTGGTCGAGTTGCAGTAGGGGGTCTCGCCGGTGCAGCTCTTGCCCGCACACAAGTCCGGGGCCTTGCAGGTCTTCGAGACTGCGTCGCAGGACTTGCCGCCCGTGCACGAGCCGGTGGTGCACTCGCAGCCGCCGTTCGCCGGGTTGCAATAAGGCGTCTCGCTGGGACAGGTCTTCCCGGCGCACAGGTCCGGGGTCTTGCAGGTCTTCGAGGCCGCGTCGCAGACCTTGCCGCCCGTGCACGAACCGGTGGTGCACTCGCAGCCGCCGCTCGCCGGGTTGCAGTAGGGCGTCTCGCTGGGGCAGTTCTTCCCGGCGCACAGGTCCACCTTCTGGCACTTCCGCGAGGTCGCGTCGCACTTGGAGCCAACCCCGCAGAGATCATTCGCGGGGTTGCAGTGACACTTCGCGTCGGAGGGGTCGCAGGTCTCGCCGGTCACCGTGCAGTTGACCGTGGCGCAGGCGTTCGCCTTGTCCACGCAGGCGCCCGCCTCGGTGCAGAGCTGGGTCGCGGGCGTCGGGCAGTCGCCGCCGTTCGGGCCGCACTTCGTGCCGCACGCGTCGCTCCCGCACACCGCCGTGCCACAGCCGCAGGTCTTGCAGCTCCCGTTCTGGCACCCCTCCCCCGCCTGGCAGCAGAGGCCGCCGCACAGCGCGGTGGGGCAGGCTTCGCAGACCTTCGTCGCCGCGTTGCAGGACTTGCCACCGGTGCAGCTGTCGGGGGCAGTGGTGCACTCGCAGGCGCCGGTCACGGGGTTGCACGTCGGGGTCTCCCCGGTGCACTTGCCCGCCGGACACTTGTTGGGGTCGATGCAGGTCTTGGTGGCCGTGTCGCAGGCCTTGCCTCCGGTGCAACTGGTGGTGGTGCATTCGCAGGCCCCGGCGGCGTTGCAGAACGGCCGCTCGCCGCTGCAGGGGTTGGGGTTGCACTTGTCCTGGACGATGCACTGCCCGCTCACGCACGTCTGGGGCTGGCTGCAGGTGCCACAGGGCAGGCCGCAGTCGTCGACCCCGCACTTCCGGATCCCGCAGCCGCAGGTCACGCACTCGTCGTCGTAGCAATCCTGGTCGTCCGTGCAGCAGGTAGTCCCGCCATTGCAGCGCTTCTCCGGCTTGCAGGTAAGGATGGGTCCGGCGTCCTTGCCCGCGAAAGCACCGCCTGTGTCAGCACCGTCGGAAGTGCCGCCGCCAGGGCAGCCGGCCACGAGAGCCAGACAGAGCGCCAGCATCACTTTGGAAAAGAGCTTCATCGAACAGTCCTCTCGCAGAAGTTCACCGGCCTACCAACCGACTCGGAAGCGAATGCCCATGCAACGCCCGCCGCAGGCAGACGCACAACCCCAGCTGATCTTCAGATTCAGAACTGGGTCTTCAACCCGAGCCGCAGGCCCAGGTAGCTCTCAAGCGCGCGGCCGAACACAGGGCGGACGTCCTCGGGGTTGTTGTAGCGGTCGCCGAACCAGGCGTACTCGAACATGGCCTGCAGCCCGATGTGCCACTCCGGGTGGCCCAGGTCGCTGGTCAGCCCCGCCTCCATGAACCACCCGCCGCCGTTGGTCTCGCGCCCGGACACCGGGTCGCCCGCGCCGTACTTCGCCTTCTCGGTCGCCCCCGGACCCGCCAGGGGGACCAGGGCCGCACGCGCCTCGATGCGGATGAACCGCTGCAGCGGCATCGCGACATCCAACTCACCGTAGGCGCCAGCGCGCACGCTCTCGACGATCTTGGGGTTGGTGCCCACGAAGAACCCGTGCATGAGGTACCCGCCTCGCAGTCCCACCCAGCCATCGCCGATGCCGTCGAGCCGGAAATAGAAGCGGTAGGCCAGTGCAAACTGCAGCCGCTGCTGGGTGGACTCGAACGAGTCGGGGGAGCCATCCTCTTTCTTGTAGTGCGTCACCAATCCGACGCTGCGTCCGAACGCCGCCGAGAGCCCCAGCCCGCGCC
Organism: uncultured Myxococcaceae bacterium; assembly: GCA_964485035.1. Classification (GTDB taxonomy): domain Bacteria; phylum Myxococcota; class Myxococcia; order Myxococcales; family UBA5297; genus CAZAIE01. The sequence goes on from CAZAIE010000060.1 coordinate 6,736, forward strand.
CGAAGTTGTCGAGGAAGCGCAGCGGGAAGACATCCGCACGGAGGTAGAAGCCTCCATACGGCGAGTTGGTGGTGTACTTCACCGGCGCCCCGGATCCCACGGGAGGGGTCTGGGAGCAGTCCTCGACCTCCGGGCAGAACTGGTAGTTGCGCCAGGTGAGCGTGAAGTCGGCGGAGAACTCCACCCAGCCCGGCCTGGCCAGGTCGTCGTCCTTCGCCTCCGTCGCCTCGTCGTGCTCCTCGATCGACGGCTCCTCGTCGGCGGGCTTCATCCGCTGGGTCTTGCGCCGAGGGGGCTCGGAGACCGGGCTCTCGGGCTCGTCGTTCCGGGCCGGGGTTGCAGAGACCGTCCGCGGCGCGTCCTCGGGGGGCTTCGACTTCGGCTTGGGCGCGGGTTCGGGCTCCGGGTCCGGCTCGGGTTCGGGCTTCGGCTCGGGCTTCGGGGCCTCCGCCACGGTCGCGGCCTTGGCCCCCACCGCAGCGCTGACCGCGTTCGCAAAGCGCCCCGCCACGGTCGGCGACAGCTCGCCCCCGGGGAGCGGCACTGCCTTCGACCAGATCTCCGCGCCCTCCAGGTCGTAGACGTGGACTGCCAGGCGGTACTCGCTGCCCACCCGCGTCAGGATCCCCGCCACCGCCGCGTCGGCGCCGGCGGCCTGGGTCATCCTCCCGAGGATCCGGGGCTTGGCCAGGTCGGCCGCGCGCAGCTTCCGCCCGGCGGCGATGGTCCGCACCTTCGAGAACGGGATGAGGTCCAGGGCATCGGCCTCCTGGAGGGCCTTCACCAGCTCCCCGCGGGCCTTGTCACCCTTGTTCCGGCCAGTGCTGTCGACGAAATCCGCGACGGTCACGGCCGGCCGGGCCACGGCCAGGGCAGGCAGGAGCCAGCACGCCATCAGGACTGCGGTGAATCGCCGGGACGCGCTCATGCCCCTGGCCTCCCTCTCGGAAAAAACGGTGGCAACCTAGCGGAACCACGCTCGATCGCAACAACATCCTCGCGGTTCGCCCGCTCGCGGTTGCGCTGGTCAGGGCACTTCCTTGAAGGAGAGCCTTCCGGTGGCCTCCAGCACCGCCAGACGGCGCTTGCCGGGGGTGGCCGCGAAGCGCAGCGCGAGCCCCTGCGAGACCCGCCTGCCGTCCTTGTAGACCACGAAGAGCTCGGGGACGTCGCCCACGTACTCCATCACCGCGATCGCGTTCCCGTCCCCCACCGGGCTCAGGAGGATCGCCTTCTCGGTCGCGCGGGTGCGGACCCCGGTGACCGGGTCGTAGAGGTCCAGGGGCCCGGGCGCCCCGATCGCCCCGCCGCTCATGGTCGGCAGGCACGCCACCAGCGCCCCCACCGGGCTCACCAGGCAGCACCCCTCGCACGTCACCACCGCCAGCTCCCGCCGCTCACCGGTCTCGGCGTTCACCGACACCAGCGCCGCACCGCTCGCAGGCGGCGTCGGGGGCGCATCCAGGATCACGAAGCGCCCGTCGCCGGTGAGCGAGAACCCCAGAGGGGCGAGCCCGAGCGAGCCGGGGAGCAACGGCCGCCCCGTCGGCTCGCTCCACACCCCCAGGTCGCGGTCCTGTCCCTCGCGCCGCGAGGCGCCCACCGACAGCCGCCAGGTCTTGAGCACCCTCGACTCCTCGGCGAGCCAGGCCACGGTCTCCCCGTCCTCGGAGAGCAAGGCCGCGGCCGCTCCCACCACCTGCCGGGCCACCACCGCCGACTCCACGTTCTGCACGTTCGCGGTGTACGGGCTGGTGTCCAGCCGCAGGAGGAAGCTGCCGGTCGGCGAGTAGCGGAACGCGTAGCCCTGCCCCAGGGGAAGGTCGACGTCGGCGTCGGGACGGTACGCGTGGATCACCCCGCCCTTGGCCTCCTGCCAGACCAGGGAGGTCCCGTCGGCAGCCACCTCCACGCAGTAGCGCAGGTTCACTCCGGCGCAGGCGGTGGGGAGCGTGCCCAGCTGGAAGCCCGCCCCGTCCCAGGGCTGGAACCAGAGGGCGACGTCCTCGGTCTGCAGACGCACGTAGGCGACGCCCGAGTTGGCCACCACCACCGTGCGCATCGCTTCGACTGGGGCCGCACCTGCGAGCGGAAGCGCCTGGACGAGCGGCTTGGGCCCATCGCTCGCGGCGCGGAAGAGGTCCACGGCACCCTCGACCTCGCTCGTCCGGGCGAAGGCCAGCTCGGCCCCGTTGGGACCGAGGGTGGCGTCCAGGGCCTCCAGGTCCACCGTCCGAGTGACATACGAGAGCCCGGCACCGGCGCTCTGTGCGTCGAGCAGCGTCCAGACGTGGCCCGAGCCCACGACCCTCCGGTCCGCGAGCACCACCACCCGGCGGCCGTCTGGCGAGGCCTGGACGCAGTCGAGCGACTTGGTCCGGGACTGCTCGCAGGTCTTGTCGACCACCAGCCGCGGAGTGTCCTCCGCGGGGCTGGCGACGTAGATGCCGTCCAGGCCGTGCAGGACCAGGGCCTTGCCGTCGCGCGTGTAGACGAGGTCGGTGAACGCCGCGAAGGGCGTGGCCTGGTCGCCGCAGTGGCAGGCGGGGAGCGCCGCGGCCAGCACCAGCGCCGGCAGCCAGGTCAGGAACTGCGCGGGCCGCTCAGCGACGCGTGCCCGCCAGCCGGATTGGCAGCTCGATCTCCGCATCGCTCACACCCGGGAAGACCCACATCGACAGCCCGTCCCGCACGCACCCGTACAGCGCCTGCAGGTCCTCTCGGCGCGGAGTGAGCGTCACCGCCCCCACGCGCCCCAGCCCGTCCAGCTCGAGCGTCGCGGTCACGACGAGCGCACCCAGGTTCGGTCGCTCCACCGCGGCGGTGTCGAAGCAGGCCTGCAGCTCGGCCATCCTCGCCTTCGCCACCCGCGCCGGCTCGGTCGGAGCCGGGCCCTTCTCCCCTGCCCGCTCCAGGAAGGCCTGGCAACGCAGCACGGCCGGGTCCTTGTTCGCCTCGGCGGTCTGGGCCAGGGCCACACAGGACCGGGCATGCGCCTTGGCCGTCTCCAGCGCCCGGGCAACGGTGAGCTGCACCTGCTCCGACCAGGCCCGAGCGGCGGACTCGGCGCGGGCCGCACGGGGCGCCTTGGCCGAGAACAGCTCCTTGGCGAAGGCCTCGTGCGCCTCGGCGAGCGTCGCGTGAGCGGCGAGCCGGGAGGGGACGTCGGCCCCGAGATAGTGCGGCCGGGCGCTGCCCGCGAGCGCCGCCAGCGCCCCCAGACGACGGCGGACCGCCTCGACGTTCACCTCGCCGTCCCGCTCGAGCTTCACCTCGAGGAGGCGGTGCGCCGAGGCGTCGAGCTCGGACAGGCCCGCAGGCGTCGCGGCCAGCGCCGTGGCCAGGACCAGCCAGCCGCTCGCGCCCAGAGCCAAGGCCCGACCTCAGTCCTCTTCCATGAAGGGCTGGACGGCCTGGGCGATCGCCAGCTCCTGCCGCGCCTCGGAGAGCTCGGCGTTGGTCGCCCGCAGCCGGTCGGAGAGCACCTGCACGAAGGCCCAGAGCAGCTTCACCGCCAGCACCGGCTCGCGGCGCATCAGCCCCATCAGCTCGCCGCGGCCGATGACCATCACCCGGGTCGGCTCGGTGGCGCGCACGGTGGCCGAGCGCGGGGCGTTGTCGATGAGCCCCATCTCGCCGAAGTGGCCGCCGCTCTTGAGCTCGGCGATCTCCACGCCGCCCTTCTCGATGGCCACCCGGCCGCGCACCACCACGAACAGCTCGTCGCCCGGCTGGCCCTCGATGACGATCTCGCGGCCGCCGGGGAAGGTCCGGGTGCTGGAGATGGCGAGGACCGCGGTGAGCTCCTTGTAGGTCAGGTGGGTGAAGAGCGGGATGGCCTTGAGCGCGTCGATCTTCTGCGCCGCCTCGGCGGTGGCCTCCTGGCTCGGCTCTCCGCCGGCGCCCACGCAGACGACGGTGATGTTGTCCTTGCCGCCGCGGGTGTTCGCCAGGTCGATGAGCTTCTTCGGCAGCTGGTCCCACGGGGCGCCGCCCAGCAGCGCGGGCGTCTCGTCGTCGGCGAGGTAGCCGTGCAGGCCGTCCGAGCAGAGCATGAACAGGTCGCCGGGCATGATGTCCACGGCGAGCGTGTCGACCTGCACCGACTCCTGGATACCCACCGCGCGGGTGATGACGTTGCGGTACGGGCTCTTGGCGGCCTCGGCCTTGGTGATGGTCCCGGCCTTCAGCTGCGCGGAGATGAGGGTGTGGTCCTCGGTGAGCCGGTGCGCCTGTCCCTGGCGGTGCAGGTAGATGCGGCTGTCGCCCACGTGCCCGATGATCGCCTTGTCGCCGGCGACGAAGAGGCCCACGAAGGTGGTGCCCATCCCGCGCTTGCCGGCGTCCGCCTGGGCCTGGCGGTAGATGTCGGCGCAGGCAGCCTGGACGGCCTGCTCGACCAGCGCCTGGGCGGCCTGGCTGGTCTGCGGTGTGGGGTTCTCCGCCAGGGCCTTCATCACCTGGAAGTGGTCCGCCACGTGCTTGGTGACCACCTCGATGGCCCGTGCCGAGGCGACCTCGCCGGCGTTGTGCCCGCCCATGCCGTCGCAGACCAGGTAGACCCCGTGCGCCGCATCGATGGTGTAGGCGTCCTCGTTCCCCTGGCGCTTGCGGCCAAGGTCGGTGAGGCCATAGGCGTGCACTTGGGTGGGCATCCGAAGTGTCCTCGACTAAAAGAGTTTTGCGGATGCTAATCGCGACCGGATCCGAGGTCAACGCACGGATTCCACTCTCGAAGTGACAGGAGAAGACAGGTGAACGACCCCCGGTTCGAGGAGGCGCTCCGGCTAGCCGCGCGAAGGGCCGACCTGGCTTGTCGCGAGCGCGCGGTCCAGCTCCTCGAAGCACTGGTGGCAGAGGGCGCAGTGGGTCCGCCGGCCAGGTTCCTGCTCGCCAGCCTCTACGACGACCACCCGGATGGGCTCTCCCGGGCCATCGATCACTACCGCTCTGGGCTGGCGGGCGACCCGTCGGACTCGGCTGCCCGGAACAACCTCGCGGTGGCCCTGATGGCGACGGGCAGGCTCGAGGAGGCAGTGGCCGAGCTGTCGGCGGTGCTGGTGGCAGACCCCAGCTATGGGCTGGCGGCGCGGAACCTGGCCGAGCTGGTCGCCGACCAACTGGACGACCCGGCGCTCGGCGCGCTGCTGACCCGGCTCACGGAAGCCGGGAACGGCGAGGCGCTGACCCGGCTGGTCCGGGCGATGCGGGAGCAGGGCCGGCAGGACGCGTTCGAGTCCACGTACTCGACCGGGCACGCGCTGAAGAACCTCGTAGGGCTGGCCGGGAGCAAGGTGTCGGCGCTCGCGCGCAAGCTGCCCGAGCCCGCGAGCGGCGAGGCCAAAGACGTGGCCCAGACGCTGGAGAAGGCATACGGCGAGTGGGCGTCGTTCCTGAAGGCGGCGAGGTCCGTGGCCCAGCGCCGCGAGCCCTGCGACCTGTGCGAGATCAGCCGGGACGTGGCGCTGGCGTTCGCGGAGGCGCAGCGTCCCCGGCTGCGGCTCCCCGAGACGCTCCAGGCCCTGGGCGATCCCGCGGCGCTGCGGGAGGCCATCCTCAACCTGGCGCGCAATGCGCGGGAGGCAAGCCCCACGGGCGACGTGGAGCTCAGCGCAGAGGCAGACGCCTCCGGGCGCTGGGTGCGGCTGCAGGTTTTGGACGACGGGCCGGGCATCTCGCCAGAGAACCTGAGGCGCATCTTCTCGCCCGGGTTCACCACCAAGCGGCAGGGGTCGGGGTTCGGGCTCTCCATCGTCGAGCGCATCGTGCGCGCCGAGGGCGGATCCATCGAGGTCGAGAGCCGGCCGGGCAAGGGCTCACGGTTCGTGCTGGTGCTACCCGCGGCCACGGCGACCCCGCCGAGGCTCGCGCCGAGGCTGGCCCCGGAGGAGTTCACGAGGTGAGCGCAGAAGCACGAAGGCCCCGGTGGTGACCGGGGCCCTCGGCGCTCTGGAATCGCTGGGAAGGAACCGGGACTACTTCAGCTCCTTCACGATCATGAAGTTCAGGGTGTAGGTGTTGGGCGTCGAGTTCTGGAGCTGCGAGCACCAGCCATTCGGTGCCTTGTCCGCCTTCGTGTCGTTGATGCGGATGGAGTCCCGGACGGTCTTGTCGACGTACTCCCAGTTGCAGGTCGCCGTATTGCTACCCGTGCAGCGCTCGAGCGCAATGGCGGGGTCCCCGTCCTTCTCGGCGACCGTCACCTCGAGCATCCCTTCGGCGCTTGGAGCCTCGGTCAGAGTAAAGGTGCACTGCTGAATCAGGGCCTTGATTTTGTCGAGAACCTTCTCGAGGTCGGCGTCGCTGGTCGCCTGGTAGAAGCGGGTGGCGGGATCGCCGGAAGGCCGCCCACCGGCGTCGGCAGCCGCGTTGAGTACCCGGAGCGGAACAGGATTGCCGGTTCCCAAGTCACCGAAGCCGATCACGAAGGTCTCCACTCCCTTCGACTTGAGAGTCTGGACTGCAGAAATCACCGGGGTCTCGTCTACACAGTTGACTGGGGCGTTGCACATCGGCGGCACAGCGCCATTCGTGCAATCCGTACAAGTCTGCGGAGCCTTGTTGCAGTTGGGCAGCCCGTCGGTAATCAGGACGACATACCGCTTGGTCGCTGGTTCGTCGGAAACAAAGGGCTTGTTCTCTTCAACCAACTTGAGCATGGGCGCTGTGGGAGTACCGCCAGAGGGCGTGATGGAGTTGAGGGCAGCCTTGATGTCGCTGACCGTGTCGCCAGCATTGGTGGGGACTTCGACGAGGATCGACCCCTGCATGCAAGCATCCGAGGGCGGAGCATCCTTGTGAGGGAACACGGCGAGGCCGATTCGAGCGCCCCCCGCCGTTGAGTCGAGGAACTTCCCGGCACCGTTCATCAGCGACTTCACGGAGTTCCATTTGCACACGGCAGCGGGATTGGTCGAGTAGCCAACGCAGGACCCCCCCGACACAGACTCACAGCAGCCGTATTCCGTGTCTTTCTCGGGCAGCGTCTTCATCGACGTTGACTTGTCGATGACCAGCATGATCTTCGGTGGCTTCTGGACGCCCGCGATGGGAGTGGGCTGCTTGACCGTCCCGATGGCCTTCGGGGTGACCTTGTCGAATTCGTAGTTCTGGCACGCCACGAGGACGGACCCCCCGAGCACCGCGACGCCGGCGGTGAGGGTGAGCATCGAGCGGAAGCGCATGTTCTCTCCTGACGACTGGTCGGCTTGACGGCCCACGATTCTACGCGCCGGCGGGGCAAGCCTCAACGACTGATTTTCCCGGGCTTTTCGCGTCCGCAGCTACTCCCGCGAGTCCCACCACGCGTGCAACGCCACCCCGAGGATCATCAGCAGCGCCAGCCCTACCAGGATCAGGCTGGGCCGCGTCCGCTCCATCCGGTGCGGGTCGTTCAGGTAGGCGTGCGTCCAGGCCTGCCGCGCCCGCGCCCGCACCAGCCCGTCCGGGTCCTCGAAGAGCGCCTTCAGCCTTGCCCGCGCCGCCCGCGACCCCTGCCCCGCGAGCTTCGCCAGCGCCTCCACGGCCCCCTGACGCGCCGCCGGCAGCCCCGAACGCAGCGCCCGATCCAGCGCGGGGATCGCAGACTCGTCTCCCAGCGCAGCCAGCGCCTCTGCCGCCGCCCTGGCC
>CAZAIE010000061.1:0-14220 GCA_964485035.1 uncultured Myxococcaceae bacterium
CCCCGGCCGGAGCGGCCTGGGAGCCCCGGGGCCTCAGCAGTCGAAGCTCCCGGCCGGGCAGCACATCTGCGACTTGATGGAGCAGACCCGGCCGCTGGCGCAGGGCGCGAGCGGGTTGGTCGACCAGCTCTGCACGCTGCTCGGGCTGAGGGTGGGGTTGCAGCGCGAGCAGGGGTTGCCCGCGTTGGTGGTGTCGGCCTCGCGGTACCCCCCGCCGATCCAGCAGCCGTCGGAGCAGTGGCCGCCGTTGCAGACCCCCAGCTCCAGGCTGCCGTACTGCGGGCAGACCGTCGCGTTGGGCTGCGACTGCCAGGCCTGGTTGTCCTTCTCGTTGTCGCAGTACTGGCAGCTGTCCCAGGGGTTCACCTGCCCCGGCTTCCAGTAGCGGTTGCCCACCCCGCAGCCCAGCTTGCACTGGTGCGCGGGGTCGCAGGCCTTGCGGGACGCGCAGTCGTAGCCCTGCGGGCGCCACCACCAGTGGTAGTTGTCCTCGTCGATGTTGCAGTACCCGCACGTGGTGTTGGGGTGCGTCTCGTCGGCCTTGTAGAACTTCTGGTCGATGATGCAGCCCGCCTTGCACGCGCCCTCCCAGCAGACCGTCTTCTTCGCGCACCAGCTCCACTTCCACCAGGCGCGCTTGGGGTCGCACTTTCGGCAAGGCTTGTCGGGGTTGGTGGCCTCGCTGGGGTAGAACTGCCCGCCGATGAAGCAGCCCAGGGTGCAGCGGTCGTTGAGGCACTGGCTCAGCACCCCGCACCAGGTGCCCAGCTTCACCGTGGACCAGTCGGTGGTGGACTTGGGCGGGTTGCAGAACTGGCAGGGGTTCTCGGGGTTGCGCTGGCCGGTCTTCCAGGTCTTCCCGCCGATGGCGCAGCCGTTGCCGCACTCGCCCGCGGCGGTGCAGGTCATCACCCCGCCGCAGTTCTTGCCCGTCGCCGCGGGGGTCCAGTCGGTGGTGCTCTTGGCGGCGTCGCAGAGCTGGCAGACGTTCTCCGGGTTCACGTCCTTGTCCGCGAAGAAGGTGCCCCCGATGGTGCACCCTGCCTTGCACCGGCCGGCCACGCAGGCGCCCAGGCTGCAGGTGCCGCCGTCGTCCACCACGAAGTGGGTGGTGCTGAGGGCCGGCTTGCACTTGAGGCACTCGTTGTCCGGCGAGCTCGCGTCGGGCGCGTAGAAGGCGCCGTTGACGCGGCAGCCCGGCTTGCAGGACTTCGCCGCGCAGACCCGGCCCTGGCCGCAGCTCGCGCCCTCCGCCGCGTTGGACCACTCGGTGGGCTTTGCGGCGTTGCACACCTGGCAGGGGTTCGCGGGGTTCAGCGCCTTGGCCGCGTAGGCCACTCCGTCGATGAGGCACCCGGAGACGCAGGCCCCGGAGCTGCACACCTTCCCGATCCCGCACGTCTCCCCGGCGGCGACGCCCTTCACGGTCCAGTCGGTCACGTTCTGGGCCGGGTCGCAGACGCGGCAGGCGTTGCTCGGGTGCTGGGCGCCCGGAGCGTAGAAGGCCCCGGCGATGGAGCAGCCCGCCTTGCAGTCGCCCGAGCCGCAGACCTTCCCGGCGTCGCACTCGAAGCCGTCCGGGGCCACCGTCCAGCCGTTGGGGTTCTTCGCCGGCATGCACACCTGGCAGCGCGAGGAGGGATCGACGTCGCCCGCATACCAGACCTGCCCCCCGACGATGCAGCGCCGCAGGGACGCGTCCTGGCAGGCGCCCGAGAGGCACGCCCGCTGGGCGCCGCAGGCGGTGTCGTCGGGCAAGGGCGAGCTGGTGCACACCCCCTTGTCGCTGCAGCGGTTCTGGGCGCACTCGGTGACCGTCCCGAAGCAGCTGGCCCCGGCGGAGCGCGCGGCGTACTTGCAGTCGCCAGTGGCCGGGTCGCAGGCGCCGCCGGGGAGCTGGCAGGAGTCGGCCGGGAGGTCGCAGAGCTTGGGCGCACCCGCGCAGAGGCCGGCCGCGCTGCAGGTGTCGCCGGTGGTGCAGGCGCTGAAGTCGTCGCAGCTCTTGCCCTTGCACTGCGTGTCGGCGCAGTCGATGAGGCCGTCACAGTCCTCGTCAGCGCCGTCGGCGCACTCGGTCTCGCTGGGCTGGCAGGCCTCGCAGACCCCCTCGCGGCAGAAGGCGCCCGCGGGGCAGCGCGCGCCGATGCAGCCCACGTCGGTGCAGTACCCCTCGTAGCAGGCCTTGCCCTCCGGGCACTGGGTGCCGGGGCAGTTGCGGTCGAGGCAGGCGCCGTCCACGCAGACCTGGGAGGACGAGCAGGAGACGCCGGCGCACGAGGGGTCGACGCAGCGGCCGTCCTGGCACACCTCCCCGCCCTCGCAGCTGGTCTCGCCGCACACCTCGGTCACGCAGCGGCCCTGCATGCACACCTCGGTGGACTTGCAGCGCTTGCCGGCGCAGTCCGGGGTGACGCAGGCGCCGTTGACGCAGTACTCGCCCACCTTGCACGCCTCCCCCATGCAGATCTCCTCGCGGCAGGCCCCTCCCATGCAGACCTCCCCGAAGTTGCAGGTCGCGGCGGCGCAGCCGCAGGTGAGGTTGCCGTCCAGGCAGATCTCGCAGGCCCCGGCCACGCAGCTGCGGCCCGGCTGGCAGGTGACGTCCACGCAGGCGGCCTCGACGCACCGGCCGGCGCTGCAGACCATCCCCGTGGGGCAGGGCGTGCCGTCGCAGGCGGTGGGGAGGCAGCGGCCGGCGGTGCACACCTCGCCCGAGGGGCAGGAGACGCCGGCGCAGAGCCCGTCGACGCAGGCCCCGTTCCGGCAGGCCTCGCCCACCGCGCAGGTCTGCTCCCCACAGCTCGCGGACTCGCAGGCGCCCGCCACGCAGACCTGCCCCTCGGAGCAGGTCTTCCCGGCGCAGGGCACCGAGACGCAGACGTTGGCCTGACAGATCTCGCCCTTGCGGCAGCCGTCTTCACGGCAGACGGCGTAGGTGCAGGTGCCGTTCACGCAGGCCTGGTCGTCGGCGCAGGCGGGGCCGGAGCCGCAGCTGCAGGTGGTGTCCCCAGGCTTGCAGGTGACGCACTGGCCCCCCTGGCAGACCTTGCCCTCGGGGCACTCGGCGCCGGCGCACTGGACGTCGACGCAGCTGTTGGAGACGCAGACCTCGGTGTCGGCGCAGGCCTTGGTGGGGCAGTCCGGCTGGACGCAGCCCCCGGCGACGCAGACCTGGCCCGAGGGGCAGGTGCGGCCGTAGCAGGCAGGGTCGACGCAGGCGGTGCCCTCGCAGACCCTGCCCCCGGCGCAGTCGGTCTGCCCGCACTTCGAGGCGTGGCACTTGCCGTCCGCGGCGCAGAGTTCGCCCGCGGGGCAGGTGACGGAGATGCACTCCTCCGTCAGGCAGACGCCGTCGACGCACACCTCGCCGGAGTGGCAGGCGTCGGACTCGCAGAGCATGGGGTAGCAGTGGTTGTCGGCGCAGGCCTGGCCGTCGGGGCACTCGCCGCCCACGCCGCAGACCTTCAGCCCCGAGGACTTCTTGCATCCGGAGGCGGCGACCGCGAGGGAGAGGGAGAGGAAGGTGGAGAGCAGGATCCTGGAGCGGGCACAGACGGGCATCGAGACCTCGGGGGGTTGTGGCCTTGAACCGCCCGATTGTGCCACCGGAGCGAGGGCCCCGGCCACCCCGCCGGACACGCGTCTCGCCGACCGACTTGGCGCGCCGGAGGGCCACGACGATAATCCAGGGATTCGACGGGAGGCCGTGCATGCCCGAGGACGTGCTGGCGATGGTGATGGCCGGTGGCGCCGGCGAGCGCTTGCGCCCCCTCACCGACGTGCGCGCAAAGCCCGCGGTGCCATTCGGCGGCATCTACCGGATCATCGACTTCACCCTCTCCAACTGCATCAACTCCGGCATCCGGCAGGTGTACGTGCTGACGCAGTACAAGTCGCACTCGCTCTCCAACCACCTCAAGTCGGGGTGGAACTTCCTCTCGCGCCGACTGGACCAGTTCATCGACGAGATCCCCGCGCAGATGCAGACCGGGAGCCGCTGGTACAAGGGCACCGCCGACGCCATCCGGCAGAACATCAGCTTCATCGAGCGGGCCTGCCCGCGACTGGTTCTGGTCCTCGCCGGCGACCACGTCTACAAGATGAACTACTCGCTGATGCGCCGCTTCCACGAAGAGGTGAAGGCCTGCCTCACCCTCAGCGTGGTGCGGGTGCCGGCGGCCCAGGCGCGCGGGGCCTACGGGGTGGTCGAGGTGGACCGGGACGGGCGCGTGGTGGGCTTCCAGGAAAAGCCGCAGGAGCCGCGGACCATCCCCGGGACCTCCGACTGCTACGCGTCGATGGGCGTCTACCTCTTCGGCTACGAGACCCTGCGGCGCAGCCTGGCCAACGACTTCGAGGACTTCGGGAACGCGGTCATCCCGGCCATGGTCCAGGCCAACGAGCCGGTGTACGCCTTCGACTTCACCACCAAGAACGCGGTGGAGGACTTCCAGTTCTCCACGCGCGACGGGCGCCGGGTGAAGGAGCTGGTGGCGCGTGGCTCGGACAGCGACTACTGGCGGGACGTGGGCTCGCTGGACCAGTACTGGCTGGCGAACCTGGACCTGGTCTCCGCCTCGCCGCGGTTCAACCTGTACGGGGAGAAGTGGGCCTTCTTCAACTGTCCACAGCACTTCCCGCCAGCGAAGTTCGTCCACGACTCCCCGGGCCGTACCGGGATGGCGGTGAACTCCATCGTCGCCGACGGGGTGATCATCAGCGGCGCGACGGTGCGCAACTCGGTGCTCTCCGCGGGCATCTACGTGCACTCGTATGCCCTGGTCGAGAGCTCGGTGCTCCTGGGCGGGTCGATCAAGGGCGGCATCATCACCGAGACCTCCATCGGCCGCGGCTGCAAGATCCGCAACGCCATCGTCGACAAGAACGCCCGCTTCGCCGAGGGCACCTCCATCGGCTACGACCGCGCCGCCGACGAGGCCCGGGGGCTGAGAACCCAGCCGCTGCCCAACGGCGACTACATCGTGGTCGTCCCCATGGACACCTCGATGTGAGCCGCGGGCCTCACCGGCCCTGCTGCACCTCCATCACCCGGTCCGCCTCCACGTCCGCGAGGGTGGCCACGTCGGGCCAGCGCACGCTGACCGAGTCGGCGCGCGCAGCGGCCCAGGCCGAAGAAGAGCACCGCGTTCCTGCAGCCTCTCCATGTGGGAGACGCCGACACTCCTCCGCCTCGCACTGCGCATCCGCATTCCGACGGTCCCACCCCACGTTACGTGGCCGCGAGCTCGGGGGTCATGGTGGAGGCTCGCCTCGCGCGGCCACTCCGATTTTTTAGGGCAATGGAGGTGTGCACCCCTGGGCGCCCGAACGGGATCCTGAGGCCTGCGCAGTGACCCTCCCGGGGCATGGAAGGGAACACTTCTTCCAAGGATGGGCTTCGACAGACACCAGAGTCCCGCCAACACGCACTCCCCCCTGCGTGGCGTGGGCCTCCACGACGTTGGGCGGGATCCCAGACGAGCTGCGCACCAGCGCCCGCAGAGGGCGCCGCGAGGCGCCGCGCGCGTAGGCCGCGTGCAGCACCATCCGCCTCGGGGTGACGAGGCAGCCCGCAAGGCAAGCCGCGCGGGGGCCGAAGGGCCCCCCTTCCTCAGGGTGACGCTTCGACGACGGAACCCTGAAGACTCTTCCCCTTCAAAGCCCCCGGGGTGGTCATCCAGGGGCGTGCAAAAAATCGGAGTGGCCGCGCGAGGCTCACCTCGATCTCACGCCCCGAGCTCGCGGCCACGTAACCCGGGTTGGGTGTTCCCCATCCTCGGACCCGGCGATCCGACTCCGGCCCGCTTCACTGCGGCCGCGGGTCCTGGAGCAGCTCCGCTGACGCGTCCACCTCGCGCAGACAGCCCCCCGCGGCGTAGGTCGACAGCTCGAAGGGCAGCTTCTTCTGCGCGCCCAGCGCCCGGGACGTCTCGACCAGGCGATCGGTCGCGGGGACGGGCTTGCCGGTGAAGAAGATCCGGTTGCCGCTGCTGGGCACCACCAGCACGCAGAGCTCCGGGAAGGCCTCGGCGTAGGTCCTCACCATGCGCGCGTAGAGCGGGTTCGAGTCCGGCTCCCAGACGTTGCCCACCACCAGGCCCCCGGGCGCGAGCTTGCCGCGCACGTTGCGCAGGAACTCCAGCGTCGCCAGGTGCCGGGGGATCTCGCCCTTGCCATACGCGTCCAGGAAGATGAGGTCCCACCCCGCCTTGCTGGCCTCGAGGTGGGCGCGGCCGTCGGCCACCACCGCCTTCATCCGCCGGTCTTCCTTGAAGCCGAAGTACTCCCGCGCCACCTTCACCACCCCCGGGTCGATGTCGACGATCTCGATCTCCGCGGTGGGGTACAGCGCTCGCAGGAACATGGGCATCGCCCCGCCACCCAGCCCGAGGATGAGCACCCGCTTGGGCTCGGGGACCATCGCCAGCGAGAGCATCGCCGCCCGGCTGTAGGGCAGCTCCAGTTCCAGCGGCCGGCCGGGGAGGATGGCGCTCTGCACCGCGCCGTGCTTCTCGAAGTACAGCCTCCGCACCCCCTGCCCGTCCTGGTCCACCAGCAGGTGGTTGTAGGGAGAGTCGCCCTCGAACAGCACCCCCGGCCCCGAGGGGAGCTTGGCGGCGGCGGCACAGGCGAGGACCAGCGCGGCGGGGGCGACGAAGTGGACGAGGCGCATGGCGGTGCATTCTAGCCACCCGGGGTCCCCCCGCAGCCCGAATCTCACCCGCGGGCCGGCCACCCGGTTTGATAAGGTCCGCTTATGCAAATCGAGTCCCTCAAGGCGTTCTGCGACGTGGTGGAGACCGGGAGCTTCTCGACCGCCGCGCGGCTCAACCACGTGACCCAGTCCGCGGTGAGCCAGCAGATCCGCGTGCTGGAGACCCGCTTCGGCCAGAAGCTGCTCTCCCGCTCCGCCCGCTCGGCCGTGCCCACCCCCGCCGGCTCCCGCCTCTACCGCTCCGCCAAGGAGATCGTCCAGGCCTTCGCCGGCCTCGAGGCGGGGATGCGCGAGGAGTCCAGCCAGGTCGCCGGCGACGTGGTGGTGGCCACCATCTACTCCGTCGGCCTGCACGAACTCTCGCCGTACCTGAAGGCCATCCTGCGCCGCCACCCCAAGGTGAACGTCCGCCTCTCCTACCGCCGCTCCGACCTGGTCGTGGAGGACGTGCTCGCCGACCAGGCCGACATGGGCATCGTCGCCTACCCCACCCCGCGCCCGGGCATCCGCATCCTCCCCTTCCGCTCCGACGAGCTGGCCCTGGTGTGCGCCCCGGAGCACCCGCTCCTCTCCCGCCCCAAGGTCCGCCTCGCCGACCTCCAGGGCCTGCGCTTCATCGCCTTCGAGCACGAGATCCCCACTGGCAAGGCGGTGGAGAAGCTGCTCAAGGGCGCCGGGGTCCACGTCCAGGTGGCCATGGAGATGGACAACGTCGAGACCATCAAGCGCGCCGTGGAGCTCGGCCTGGGCGTCTCCATCCTCCCCAAGGCCTCGGTGACCGCCGAGGAGCTGGAGGGCTCGCTGGTCACCCGCCCCCTCGCCGACGGCACCTTCTCCCGGCCCATCGGCCTGGTGCTGCGCAAGGGACGCTACCTGGGCCGCGGCGCCAGCGCGGTCCTCGACCTGCTCACCCGACCCTGCCGATGAGCGACGCAATCGCACCCACCGGACCGCGTAGTCCCTGCAAGGCCCCGGAGGACGCTGGGGCCAGGAGGGACGCCGACGATGGTCACCCGAAACCCCGGCTGGGCAGCGGTGCTGAGCTTCCTCATCCCCGGGGTGGGCCAGCTCTACAACGGCTGCATCCTGCGCGGCCTGTTCTGGCTCGTCGTGACCCCCGGCCTGTGGGTGGGGACCGGAGGCCTCCTGGGCTGGGTCTGCCACATCCTGGCCGCGGCGACGGCCTACGGCTGGGCCCGCGACCACCACCTGCTCACCGCCTGAGCCCCACGCTCCTGGCGCTGTCCCTCGCCCTCGTGGCCTGCCCCCGTGCCGGGCCCGACCCAGTCGAGGAGGCACGCGCGCTGCAGTCCGACCTGCATCGCGCCTTCGTCACCACCCGGGCGCTGGGGCGCTTCGGAACCATGGGGCTCTTCGAGGAGGAGATGGACAAGGTGCCCTGCACCCCGCCGCTGAGCGCGACCAACCGGGTCTGCAACGTGGTGCTGGTGGGCAAGGGCCCGGTGCGCATGCGCGTCTCCGCGGCCGACGACCCCAGCCGCCAGCTCCGCCGCGACGCGCTGCTCTCGGTCGAGTACCAGCCCGAGTGCGCCAACGCCCGGTTCGACTTCAAGACGGTGGACCAGGCGCTCCCCCGCGTCCTCAGCCGGGAGGACGAGACGGTTTGGGAGAACAAGCTGCTGCGGGTGACCTACCGCCGGCTGGCGTGGACGCCCGCCGACAAGTGTACGCTCACCATCGAGGCCGCGCCGGAGCTGCTCACGCGGGTACAGGCGGTGGGGGCGCTCAGCGGCGCGCCTTGAGGATGCGGTCCAGCACCGCCCGCCCCGTGGTGGAGAGCCCCCGCGGATCCGCCGCGGCCTCCAACGCCCGGAGCTGCCGGGCCGCCTCGAAAGCCTCCTCGCGGCCCGCTGCGTCCAGGTCGTGCCAGGCGGGGTGGGACTTCACGTTGCCGTCCGGGTCGCGCCCGCGGAAGGCGGTCGCCGCGGCCTCGACCAGGGCCTCGCGCTCGGCTCGCCGGCTCATGCGCGCTCCCCCTCGAGGTCCACGCCGCGGCGCTTGAGGCACTCGCCCATCAGGCGCCGCGCGCGGGTGACGTTCTGCAGGAAGGTGTTGAGCCGCATGCCCAACCGCTCGGCCAGGGTGGCGTCGGGCTCGGCGCCGCCGGTGAGGAGCCGCTGCCCCAGCGCCTGCGCGGGCTTGCCCGGCAGCTTCGCCCGGCACTCCTCGATCAGCCGCCGCAGCAGGGGATCCGGCGCCTCGCGGGAGGGGCCCGCAACGAGCAGGTCCATCACCCGCTCGAGGTCCTCCGCCTCCACCGGCTGCGTCCGCGCGCGGCGGACCTCGCTCACCGCCAGGTTCCGGGCGATGCGCACCGCGAGGCGCAGCAGCCCGTTCGGACGCCCGTCGGAGGAGAACCCCGGGGCCCCCTGCCAGACGCGCAGCAGCGACTCCTGCACCACCGCCTCGGTGTCCACCGACGCCGCGAAGGGACGCAGCGTCTCGCGCAGCGGCGCCTCGGCGCCGGCGACCCACCGCCCGAAGGCCGCGGGGTCGCCGGCGACGATGCCCGGCAGGTGGTGGTCCAGGTCCGCCATCGCGCTCCTACTACGACTCCGACTCCCGCTCCTCTACCACCTCGAGTCCGCTACCCCAACTCGACCACCAGCGCCACGCCGTGGCAGGTGAGCGTCGCGCGCCGGGCCCGCCCCGTCGGCTCGGCGGGCAGCCTCAGCACCAGCCGCGCCACCTGGCCCGCGACCAGGCTCACCGGAGCAGTGGTGCGCGCGAGGTCCAACTCGGCGGCGAGCACGCTGCCGTCGTCGAAGACCAGGTGCACCACGCCGCTGGGGGCCCAGGAGAGCCCGCGGGCGTCGATGGTCACCTCCAGCACCAGCTCCAGCCCCTTGGCCAGCAGCACCCGACCCGCGAGCGCCAGGGCGCCGGACGTGACGGGCGGCGCCGCCGCGACGGACTTCGCCGGAGCCCGGTCCGCCGCGAGCGTGGACGACTCGTCCGCCTCGTCGTCGAAGAACTCGCCCTCGTCACGCGCCACGGGGAGGTTCGACGCCACCCGGCCCTTCGGCGCGGCGCGCTCCAGCTGGTCCTCCACCTGGGACGCAGGCGACGGTGCCGAGGCCTCGGGCTCCATCGACGTCTCCTCGGCCTCCCCGAACTCGAACTCTCCCGCCACGGGAGCGTCGGCCTTCGCCTGCTCCTTCTTGAAGAGCCTGCGGGCCCGGTCCAGCAGCCCCGGCTCCTTGGCCTTCGCCTTCGAGTCCACGGTGGCGCCGTGGGCTTCCAGGCTGCGCCGGGCGGGAGCAGGCGCGCAGGGCGCCGGGGGCGCCCCCGTCGGGGCCGCACCCGCGGCCTGGCGCGGAAAGAAGCCCGTGGTGCTGGCGGAGACCGCGAGCGGCGCGGCGCCCGCGCGCAGCCCCAGCCCCTCCGCGGACATGCCGAAGGGCAGCTCGTGCGGCATCTCCTCGTGGCGGGTCGGCTGCCGGGGGTCCACCGTCTGCACGGCGCTCACCGCGACCCAGGAGGTGCGGCGCGTGGCGATCTGGAAGGAGAGGCCCAGCCGCTCGATCTCGCGGTCCAGCTCCCCACGGGGCGCACCCGAGGCGATGCGCGTCTCCAGGTCCTCCACCCGCTCGCGGGCGAAGAGCGTGGCCGGCGCCCCGCCGCCCACCCCGAAGTCCACCGGCCGCACCTCAACCCGCTGGCGCCAGGTCCCCTGCGAGGTCCGGCCACTGACCATCAGGGCCCCGCCTTCCGGCCGCAGGCGCAGCGCGACCAGCGAGGGCGAGCCGGCGAAGAGGTCCGGCAGGCGCGCCGGGGCGCACTCCAGCAGCGCCGGGCCCTCCACCGCGACCTCGGTGACCACCGGCAGGGCGGTGCGGGCACAGAGCCGCCGCGCCGCGCGCTCGGGGTCCTCGCCCAGGCCGATCACCACCTCGACGCCGTTGCCGGCGCGGGCCGCAGGGCCGGTGAGCGAGCGGTTGACGGAGGAGCCCACGCCCACGGTGTGCAGCCGCGAGCCTGGGGGGAGCTTCGCGAGGATGGCCGCGACCACCTCGGACTCGAAGCCGATGAGCCCGTCGGTGACCAGCACCACCTGCCGCTGGGCGTCGGCGCGCAGCGGGCGCAGCGCCTCGAAGATGCCCTCGCGCATCTCCGTGCCGCCGCTCGCCTGCAGGCCGGCCAGCCACGCCAGCGCCTTCTTGCGGTTCTTCGGGGTCGCGTCCACCGGCTTGCCGTTCCAGCGGCGCGCCGAGGTGGAGAACTCGATCAGCTCCAGCCGGTCGTGCTCCTCGAGACCGTCGATGAGCGCGCCCACCACGCGGCGGGCCTGCGCCAGAGGCTCGCCGCCCATCGAACCCGAGGTGTCGAGCAGCACGACGAGGTCGCGGGGGACGCTGCGGGGCCGGGCCTCCGGGCGCGGCGGCACCAGGGTGAGCAGCGCGTAGGCCGAGGCCGCGTGCTCCCGGCCGGCCTCGGGCCGACAGGGGGTGAGCGACACGCCCACCGCCGGGGTGGCCACGGGCCAGCGGACCACCACGTCGCGGTCCAGCGGCGCGCCCTCCTCGGAAGAGAGGCTGGCCGCGAGCACGCCCGCCTCGCGGGAGAAGCGCAGCGCGTGGCTGGGCGACTCGGGGCTGCGCTCGGAGAAGAGCTCGTCGCGCACGGTGAGCGAGAGGAAGAGCCGCGCCCCGGTGCGCCCGGAGGCGATTGGAACCTGCAGCTTCGCGGCGTCGTCCACGCGGCCGGGGGCGCCCTGGTAGCGCGGGGCGACCGTGGTCGGGAACCGCCACTCCCACGAGCCCTCAGGCAGCCACGCCAGGCGCTGGTCGAGCGTGACCTCGGCGACCACCGCGGTGTGCGGCGGGATGTTCCCCACCTCCTGAGTGAAGAGGCTCGAGCGGTCCTGCTCCAGGAGCGACGCGCTGCGCCCCTCGACCAGCGCCTGCTGGTAGCGCTCGCGCGCCGCCTCGCGACGGTCCACCTCGCCGACGACCCGCCGGTCGCCGATGGTGAAGGCGAAGCCGGAGACCGCCGCGTCCGCCGGCAGCGGGAGCAGGTAGGTCACGGTCAGGGGATCGGCGTAGGGGTTCTCGAACCGCTGCTCGAGCACCACCCGGGCCACGCCTCCGCGCGCCTCGGCGCGCAGCCGCGCCTCGGTGAGGGGGAGCACGCGGCCGTCGGTCGCCAGAAGGCGCCCGCCGCTGCTCTCGTCGTTGGACCAGTTCTCAGGGACCATCACGCGTGCCGTCGTCATCGCTTCCTCCGGGTCGGTTGCCGCCTTCGACGGACCAACGCGCGGGGCGCGAAGCTTGTGACATGGAATGTGCACCCACGGGCAACCCCGCGGATCCAGGGACCTTCCTGCTCAGCGACGGGCGCCGACGGGGATGCGGAAGGGCATTCCCTCGTCCGAGGTGCGCACCCATGTCCCGCCGCGCTCCTTTCCGACGATCATGGTCCCGGTGAAGTTGTCGGCCGAATACCGGTAGCGCAGGCACTTCTCGTGGGTGCTGCACTCCACCTCGCCCTCCAGCTTGTACTCGACGGCCTCGGCGCCCGGGGCGTACTCGCCCTTCGCGCCGCGACCGCCCTCGATGCCGTACGGGTAGGCGAGCAGCAGCTCCTCGCGCTGGGGCTTGCCACCGCTGCTGAAGACGACGGTCCCGAGCACCACCACTCCCAAGAGGCCAATCGCCGCGGCGACGATCGTCGAGCGCCGCTTCTTGGCGAAGGAGTCGTCCACGCTGGGCACGTCGAGGGTCTGCTCGGCCAGCGGGACGTCGGCTCCTCCACCGGGGTCTTGGGGCACGCGGCTGCGGCTGAACGCGCCGGGCTTGGACTTGGCCTTGGGAGCCTCGGCGGCAGGGGGGTCGAGCATCATCGTCGCCCCGCTGAGGATGGGGTCCCCGCCCGCAGCCGTGTCCTCTGCCTCCTCCTCGTCCAGCTTGTGGGGAGGGACCGCCTGCATCGGCTTCGACTTGCGGAGCGCTGGCTTCGCCTCGGGCTCCGGCTCGGCCGCGACCGTCCGAATCGCCTTCGACGTGCGCAGCGCCGGCTTCGCCTCCGGCTCCGGCTCGGACGAGGCCACCTGCATCGCCTTCGACGTGCGCAGCGCCGGCTTCGCCTCGGACGAGGCCACCTGCATCGCCTTCGACGTGCGCAGCGCCGGCTTCGCTTCGGGGGCCGGATCGGACGAGGCCACCTGCATCGCCTTCGACGTCCGCAGCGCCGGCTTCGCCTCGGGCGCCGGCTCGGGCTCCGACGCCGCGACCTGCATCGGCTTCGACTTGCGCAGCGCCTTCGCCTCGGCCACCGCCTTCGCCTCGGCCACCGCCTTCGCCTCGGCCACCGCCTGCTGCAGGAGCGGGGACTGCATCTCCATGACCGTCGCGTTGGGGTCCATCGCTGGCGCCGGGGCCTTAGACGCAGCCTCGGGGCGGAACGCTGGCGCGGAGGGCGCCGTGCGCTGGGGGTTCTCGGGCGCGGTGCCGAGGACGTCGGCGGTCGAGACGCGGCGGAAGGTCGGCGCACCGTCGACGTCGGCAGCCTGCCGCAGGTCGGTCGCCGCGAAGGCCTCCCCGCCATCGAGGCTGGGGACCTGCGCGATGCCCTGGGCGACGCTCGCCGCAGGTTGCCGCCGCCAGGTCGAGGGACCCTCGAGCGAGCCGGCGGACTCTCCTCCCGGGGCGGTCGAGTTGGGGTCACCGTCGGCGTTGCCCGAGAACGGGCTCTCCAGCCCCATGATCGTCGCGGCCCCGTCCTCCCCCTCGAGATCCTCGTCCTCTTCCGGGGCGTCGGGGTTGCGCTTGTCTTCGCTCACGGCGGGCTCCCTCGTCACGTACGGCCGACGAGCGAAGCTAGCACGCCTCACTCCCCTCGCGGCGGGTCCTCCATGGTGCGCATCGCCATGTACATCTCCCGGCTCGAGAGGCTCACCGCGAGGCCCAGGAAGACGAAGCCGAGCGAGAACGCGCCCAGCGCTGCCTGGTCAAGCCACCGCCAGCCCAAGGACCCCGCCAGGAAGATGACCGTGAGGATCATCGAGGCGAACGAGCCGTACACCGCGAGCACCGCCCTGCGGATGGCATGGGAGCGGCGGACCATCAGCGCGACCTGCCGCCGGGCGCTGGCGATGCGCTCCGCGTGGCGGCTCGAGTCCTCGGCCCGGAGCGCGCGCACCTCCTTGTCCAGGTCGCGGATGCGCGCGGTGACCGACATGAAGCGGCCCTGCAGGCTGCTGTTGTAGAGGATGAGCGCGGTGAGCGAGACCCCAGGCGCGAGGGCCCGGGCAATCAGCTCCTGTGCGGTGATGCCGTCGAGCATGTCTGCCTCCGGGAGCGGCCAGCCTACCCCGCTTCTGCTATGGGTCGACGCAAGGCCAACGGACGAGCGGGGGACTCGATGAAGCGCGTGCTGCTGTGGAGCGTGGGGGCCATCGCCCTCCTGGTCACTGCCGGCGTCCTGGCCGCTGCGGCCCGCAGGCCCCCTCCTCCGACCCCGGAGGAGCAGTTCCGGCTGAACGC
>CAZAIE010000062.1:0-14176 GCA_964485035.1 uncultured Myxococcaceae bacterium
TCTTCACTTCCTCCTCGTTGAGGAAGGTGCCGTTGGTGGAGCCCAGGTCGGAGAGCAGGACCTTGTCGCCGCGGGTGCGGAACTGGCAGTGGCGGCGCGAGACGTTGTCGAGGGGCACCACGATGTCGGCGCCGTCCTCGCGGCCGATGACCAGCTCGGTGGTTCCCTTGAGCGAGTACTTCTTCCCCAGGTCCGGCCCGTAGATCTGCACCAAGCAGGCCTCACTGGGCGCCTTGATGCGTGCCGTCGAGATCTTGGTGACGCGGGTGTTTTCGCCGTTGGAGGGGTCGTCGATGTTCAAGACGGGCTCGCGGGTTGTGGGCGCCTAGTGACGAAGAGGGTGCGAAGGGGCGGTCGCGAAGTCAAGGACCCTAGACCTTCCAGTTCTTCCGCTCGAAGTCCTCGTCCGGGACCGTGAACTGCAGGTGACCCTGGCGGGGGAGTCTCTCGACCTCCACGCCCTGTCGCATCACCACGGCGACGAGCCCGACCCGGGTCCCGGACGAGAGTCCCAGGTGCTCGAAGCCCAAAGCGGCCTCGACGATATCACGGAAGGCGCCGTGCCCCAGGGCCCGCTCGGGAGCGGACTGGTCGACCCGCAGCACGGGCTGGACCTCGCCCTGGACCAGCGGCAGTCCCACCTCTACGCGGCGGTCGCCGGTGGAGACGAGGAGGCGGACCTCGGAGGCCTGGCGGGCGGCGTCGGCGCCGCTACCCGCCGGATCGAGGCGAACGTAGAGGGTCTTCTCGTCGAAGCCGTAGCGCAGGTCAGAGAAGAGGGAGTCGCTGCGGAACATCGCTCCCTGGGCCTCGCCGGGCGAGTAGAGGGCGCAGCCGGTCCAGTCGAAGTAGCTCTTGCGCGCCTTGCCGTCGAGGTGCGGGTGGATGAAGCCCGCGGGCTCCTGTACCGGCTTCGTCCCCGGCGCCGGACCGAGCTGCTTGATGGGCTGGTCGAGCGCAGCCGGGATCGGCAGCCCCAGCGCGCGCCAGGCGGCCTTCACGTAGGCGCGGAAGAGGGCGTCGAACTCGCCGATGCAGTCGGAGTGGAAGTCGTCGCCGTACCACCAGAACCAGTCGCTGCCCTCGGCGACGTACAGCGCTTCTTTGGCTGCCTGGATTCTGGGGGCCAGCTCCGGCCTGCCCTCCTGCATCGCCTGCTCCTGCTCCTCGACCGCGCGGCGCGCCTCGCGCAGGAAAGTCCAGCCCAGGTTGTCCTCGGGGTGGCCGATCCAGATGCGGAAGTTCGAGTCGATCCACGAGCCGGTGTGGATCTCGTCGATGACCTCGCGCGGGGGCTCCTGCTCGAAGAAGCGGGTGGGGGTGATGGCCTCGATGCCGCCCTCGCCCGCGGCCAGCCGGCGGTAGAGCGTGCGCAGGAACTCGGCGCCGGAGTTGGGGTAGTGCTCCCAGGCGTTCTCGCCGTCCAGGGCGATGGTCACCAGCGGAACCTCGCCGTGCGCGGCGTTGCGGGCGATGGTGTCCAGGTGCTTGAAGAGGTCGTCCACCGCGTCCTTGGCGGGGCTCTTGGCGTAGCTGAACCCGATGAGGTCCGAGAGCCCGCGGTCGCGGAAGACCATGTTCACCGTCCGGCCGCCGGCGTGCGCGCGGTAGGGCCGGTACAGCGTCTGGCCGTTTCGCTCGCGCGCGGGCCGGGAGCGCAGCAGCACTCCCTCGTCGGTGGCGGCCCAGCCCACTCCCTCCTGGGCGAGCAGGGCCAGCGCCTCGGGCGAGACGCTGCCCTCGGCGGGCCACATGCCGCGCGGCCTCGTGCCCAGGTGGCTCTCCGCGAAGTCCAGCGCCCGGCGCACGTGGACCTGGGCGTCCTGCGGGTAGGCGAAGCGGCTGGGCAGGTGCGCGTGGGGCATCGCGCGCCGCGCGGAGTCGGTGTCGACCACCAGCGGAAGGATGGGGTGGTAGAAGGGCGTGACCGTGAGCTCCGCCTGTCCGCTCCGGGCGACGTCGGCCAGCGCCGGCATCACCTTGCCCATGATGCGGTGCTGGACGTCGAGCAGCGCCGCCTTGTCCTCCTCCGAGAAGTGGCGCGCCTTCTCCCTGAGCGCGCGGACCGTCTCCTCCTCCTCGGCGGCGCGGAAGCCCATCCATGCGAGGTTGAAGAGGACCTGTACGTCGCGCAGCTCGTCCACGGTGAACGGCACGCGCGAGAGGTCCACCCCGCGCACCTCGCGGCCGCGCTTGTGGAGCAGCTCCCAGAAGCGCGGGAGCGGCCGGACGCAGGTCTCCCAGTCCACCTGGAAGAAGTTGCGCAGCACGAAGTCCCGCTCCTTGGGCGTCAGCTCCGTCGCCGGCTTGCGGGTCAGGTCGAGGTAGCGGTCGCGCGCCCGGCCCTGGACGTACTCGTCGAGCTGCCAGAGCAGCGACGGCACCATGTTCACCACTGCACGGGCGCCCTCGAACTCGCCGAGGACCCGGGCCATGTCGTAGTAGGCGCGGGTGGCGTGCAGGCGGACCCAGGGGAGGATGAACTCACCCGATTCGGGGTCCCGGTACATCGGCTGGTGCATGTGCCAAAGCAGACAGAGGCGGAGGCGTGGCATGGCGCGGCACCTTAGCCAAACGGGTCCAGGCTGAGAAGCAGGCCTCCCGGGGCGGCGCGGACCGGCGCGAGCGGGCAATCGGGGGGACCGTGGGGCGTTGATCCGTCCAGGGAATGCGACGGGGGCGAGCACCGGTTAACGAGTGCGACGGAGCGGGCGCGTTGCGGGTCCACTTCAGCGAGCGGATACTTGGAGCACAACGAGGCTCGCACCGAGGTCGGAGATGACGCTGCTGCGTCGAAGGAAGCGCTGGAAGGAGCGGGGGACGTTCCGCCAACCGGTCATCGAGCACCGCGAGTTCACGCTGCCCGACCTAGACCCTGCACACGACGGACTCCGCGTGGTGCAGATCACCGACGTGCACGTGGGGCGGGCGACCCCGGCCGCCAGGATCCTCGCGGCGGTGTCAGCCGCAAACGCGTTTGAGCCCGATCTGGTCGTGATGACCGGCGACTACCTGAGCCATGCCGAGCGCGGAGTGGAACTCTTGCGCGAGCAGCTCGCGGGGCTCCAGGCGCCGGTCGCGGCCGTGCTCGGCAACCACGATCACTGGGTGGACCCGGAGGGCGCGGCCGCGGCTCTCGAGGGGCTGGGCTACTCGGTGCTGCGCAACCAGAACAGCACCTTCGACCTGCGCGGGGCGCCGTTCACGGTGGTGGGCATCGACGATCTGCACACCAAGCAGGCGGACGTGAACCGGGCGTTCCATGGAGCGCCGCGACACGGATCGCGCATCGTCCTCGCGCACGTGCCGCGGACGGTAGAGCAGCTCGTGCACCACCGGGCCTCGCTGTGCCTTGCGGGGCACACGCATGGCGGCCACGTGAACATCCCCGGGGTGACCCCGGCGATCCTGCGCAAGCTCGAGGAGCGCTACCTCTCGGGGCGCTTCCACGTGCACCAGACCCAGCTCTACGTCTCGCGGGGCCTGGGGGGCGCGGTGATGCCCATCCGCGTGAACGCCCCGCCCGAGGTCACGCTGATCACGCTGCGGTCGGGGAGGGTGATGCGGCACGCGGCGTGAGTGTGCGTGCGAGAGTGCGGCACCTCGTTTCGCGTCCTCAGCCGAAGGGCAGGGCGCACACCACCGCCTTGCCTCCCTCGGCGGTGAACAGCTCCAGCCCCGGCGTCTGGTGCTCGCGGCGTGCGTAGCCGAGGGCGATCACCCCCAGGCGCGGGCTGACGACGGCGCGGGTCAGCTCAGCGGCAGGCTTCGCGTCTCCAATGGTCTTGAAGAGCGGCGTGCCGTCCGCAGGCAGCGGTCCCTCCCCGAGCCGGAAGCCGAAGAGCTTGTGCCGTACCCCGCCGCGGTACGAGGCACGCGCGACGATCTCCTGGCCCACGTAGCAGCCCTTGGTGAAGCTGATCGCGCGGTCGCCGAGGTTGGCCTCGAGGGGGAGCGTCTCCTCGTCCATGTCCACGCCGAAGCGCGGCAGGCCTGCTTCGATGCGCACCACGTCGTAGGCATCCTCACCGACGGGCGTCGCGCCGCGTGCCAGGAGGCTCTCGAGGCAAGCGCGGGCATCGGCGGCGCGAATCAGCAGGTCGATTCCAGGCAGCCTCCCCACCCGTGTTCCGATGGCCGTGGCAGGGCCGATGCCTGGCAGAGCGAGCGGTTCGATCGCGTGCTCTTCGAGTGACGTGGCGCTGAGCACTGCCCCCGCCTTGGGCCCCAGGACCGAGAGGAGCGCGTACTCCGCGGTGACGTCGGCCACCTCCACGTCCTCGGAGATGATGTGGCGGTCGAACAGCTCGCGCACCGGGCCCTCGCGCCCGGGCTCGACGTCGAAGAGGTGATGGTCGGCGCGGGACCAGACCCGGCCGTCGCACACCATCTGACCCTTGGGCGTGAGCATCGCCGTGTAGGCCGCGCGACCCGTGCCCAGGCCGTTCACGTCGGCGGTGAGCTGGCCGTGGAGGAAGCCGGTGCGCTCCGTCCCCGTGAGCTTGAGCTTTCCGCGCGCCGAGCGATCGAGCACCGCGCACCCGTTCTGCAGGGACTGGTCCTCTTCCGCGGGCGTCGAGTACCCGCCGATGCGATCGCCGACGAGCCGGGCGCCCAGCTTCTGGTGGAGGTCGAGGAGGTCGTGCGGAAGAGGCATGGCGGTCTCGGGGTTCGGAGGACGGTCGCTCGGCGCCGCATCTATAGCCATCAGGAACTGGGGGAGCAACGCGGCGGCGCGGCACAGTAGACTCCCCACCCCAACGACGCCGGAGGCCGCTCTTGCTCACCTTGATCCTCGCGCTGCAGCTCGCCGCCGCTCCGGCGCGCGCCCCCGTTGCTCCCAAGGCAGCCGACGCCGTCGTGCACGTGGCGTCGCCGCAGACCGCGCTTCCCGAGTTGCGTGCCTTCTTGACGCAGGCCGGGGCCTACGCGCCCATCCTCAAACCGGGCGATCTGGGACGTACGCTTGGCGCGATGCTCGGCGCGGACCTGCTCGACCCCGCCTCGCTCACCGAAGCGGGCCTCGACGCCTCGGCTCCGATGACGCTGGGCTTCCTCGCGGAGGGGACCGTCGTCTGCGGGACGCAGCTGAAGGGCGGCAAGGCCGTCACCCGGGCGCGCGCGTCGATGGCGGGCGCGGGGCAGCCAGCGAAGCAGGCCTACAAGGGCGTGACGCTCGAGGGCGCGGCCGCGGGGGCGCAGTGGCGCGGAGGCTTTGCCGCTCGAGCGAACGCGCTGTGCGTGGCTTCCGGTGGCTCCGACGCGCTCGTGGCGCTGAAGGCAGCAGTGGACGCGCTCGTGGGAGCAGGCTTTGCCTCGACGCTGGCGTTCAAGGCCGCACCGCAAGCCACCGCCCCGGTCCTCGTCTACTTCCAGGGTCGCGGAGCGGGTGGGGTAGTGGAGCTGCGCTCCAAGGAACGCACCCTGGAGCTCCTGGCGCGGGTGCAGGGCCCGGCATGGCTCGACAAGCCGGGCGACGCGGACGCGTTGGCGGCGTTTGCGCCAGACGCTCCGCTCTCCGCGCGTGCCCAGGTCTCGTCGAAGGCGCTGGGTGATCCGCGCGGACCTGCGTCGATGCTGCTGGGAGGACTGTTGGGTGCGGCGTGCAAGGGCTGCGACGCGACGCTCGTCCGGACCCTGCTCGAGAGCCTCCGCCCCCAGCTCACCGGCGCTGCAGGCTTCGTGGCCACCGGCATCGACCCCTCGGCCGCGGGGCAGCCGCTGGCGCAGTACTTCCTCGTCCCCCACGCGTACCTGCTCACCGTGAAGGACGCGGCGGCGGCGCAAAAGGCGGTCGAGGCTGGCCTCGAGAAGCTGCGGGCGAAGGGCGCGACGGTGACGCCGGTCGAGATGCCGGAGGGCGCGCAGTGGGCCGTGGGCTTGGGCTCTCGCGACCTTCGGGTGGGCCTCTCCCGCGGCGCGCTCTTCCTGGCCAACGACCGCGCGGCGCTGGACCTCGCGCTGGCTGGTCTCGCTGCACCGGGGCGGGCGCAGAGCGCGGCGTCGTTCCGTCTCGATGGTCCCAAGGCGACCTCGGCCGTGCGTCGCGTGTCGGTCCTGGACGTTCCCAAGTCGCAGGAGCTCGCCGCGCTGTTCGCGTTCGGTGTCGAGGCCGGGGCGCTGCTGAAGGCCGCGGGGACGATCACCGGCGTGGTCGAGCCCGAGGCTGCGGGGTGGAAGCTGTCCACGGCGCTCACGCTGCCGCCGCCTCCTCCCGGGCCAGGCGCGGTGCCCTGAAGGTCACACCTTCGCGGGCAGGCGCTCCTCGAGCTCGTCGATGGTCGTCGGCCAGTCGTCCTTGAGCAGCCGCGCGAGCGAGCGATCGCTCAGCACCTTGCCGCCGGTCTGGCAGCGGGCGCAGTAGTTCGTCTCGTTCTCGGCGTAGGCGATGCGCTGCACCGGCGAGCGGCACACCGGGCAGGGCTTGCGGTAGCGCCCATGGACGGCCATCTCGGCGTGGAACGCGGTGACCTTCTCCGGGAAGCCGTCGCCCGTCTCGGCTCGCAGGCGGTCGGTCCACTCCAAGAGCGTCTCGCGGCAGGCGTCGAACAGTCGCTTCGACTCCTCTTCCGAGAGGTTCCGGGTGAGCTGCACCGGTGAGAGCCGTGCGCGGTGGAGGATCTCGTCGGAGTAGGCATTGCCGATGCCGGAGAAGAGCGTCGGGTCGGTGAGCGAGCGCTTCAGCGTGTGGCTCTCTCGGACGAGGGCTGCGCGGAAGTCGGCGAGCGAGGCGGCGAGCACCTCCAGGCCACCGCGGTCGAACTGGCGGAGCTGCGCCTCGCCCCGCACCAGGTGCAGCGACGCGCGCTTGCGGGTCGAGGCCTCGGTGAGCACCAGCGTGCCGTTGGGGAAGTCGAAGGCTGCGAGCCCCAGTTTCTTGGGGACGGCCGCACCGGCCGCGAGCCAGCGGAACCGCCCCGAGACCATCAAGTGGACGACCAGGAAGAGGTCGCCCTCCAGCTCGAAGACGAGGCGCTTGCCCATCCGGCGCAGGCCCAGCACGCGTCGTCCGGCTGCCTCCGAGAGCGGCGGGTCGAAGGTGCGCAGGACGAAGGGGCTGGCGAGACGGACCTTGGCGAGGGGCTGGCCCTTGGCGCGGCGCTCGAGCGCTTCGAGGTAGACCGTGACGTCGGGGAGCTCGGGCATGGGCCGTCCTGCGATTGGAAGCGTGGGGCCTGGGGATTATCGTGGCGCTGCACCGAGGAGCCAAGGTTCGGGAGGAAGCGATGGCCGACTCGAACGCCGCGCGCAGCGTCATGCCGCACCCGCCGGGAGGCGTGCCGAAGTACTTCGACGGCTCGCCCTACGACGACGCCCAGATCGCGAAGGGTGGGGGAGAGAAGAGCAAGGCGTTGGCGCTGTACGACCAGCACGCGAAGAACCACTTCGTGGACATTCCCGACGAGGTGACCGACGAGCAGCTCGCGTGGATGGCGGGGTACCACCACCAGCGCGTGCTCGCGGAGCGCGAGGAGCGCCGGATGCACTTCGGATCGTTCTGCCTGGTGGGCGTGCTCTTCTTCCTGCTGCTGCCGACCTTGGTGAACCCCACGCAGTCAGCGCTGCCGTTGTTCCTGCTCGAGGCGCTGCTGCTGGTGCTGCTGGTGCCGTACGTCTTCGTGTACTTCGGGTACGAGAACCGCGTGCGGGCGATGACCCTGGGCTACTTCCGCCTGCTCGAAGCACAGTCGCGCCGAGCCGACAAGCACTCGGACCCGATCGAGAACGCGAAGTGAGCAGGCCGCGAAGCGGCCTTCATCCCTGGCTCGGTCCGAACAGACAAGAGCCGGATGCTTCAGCATCCGGTTACGCCTGCCGCATCCGATCCTCGAACGAAGTCAGCGCCGCCTTCGCGCCCTCTCCCATGGCGATGACGATCTGCTTGAAGGGAACGGTGGTGACGTCGCCGGCGGCATAGACGCCCTGCGCGCTGGTGCGGCACCGGTCGTCGATGACGATCTCCCCGAAGCGGTTCAGGTCCACGAGGCCCTTCACGAGGCTGCTGTTGGGCACCAGGCCGATCTGCACGAAGATCCCCGCGAGTTCGAGGTCGTGCAGCTTCTCGGTGGCCCGGTCCTGGTAGCGCAGGCCCATGACCCCGTTCGCTCCGCCCAGCACCTCGGCGGTGCGCGCGTTGGTCAGCACCTTCACGTTCGGGAGCGAGTGCAGCTTGCGGACGAGGACCTCGTCGGCCTTCAGCTTGTCCGAGAACTCCAGCAGTGTGACGTGCGAGCAGATGCCCGCGAGGTCGATGGCCGCCTCGACGCCGGAGTTGCCGCCGCCGATCACCGCGATGGGACGGCCCTTGTAGAACGGCCCGTCGCAGTGGGGGCAGAAGGCCACACCGCGTCCCAGATACTCCTTCTCGCCAGGCACGCCCAGCTCGCGCCACTTCGCTCCCGTCGCGAGGATCAGCGAGGGTGTCCTCAGGATCTCTCCGCCCTTGAGGTACAGCTCCTTCACCTCGCCCAGGCGGACCTCCTCGACCTTGCGGTTCTCGAGGATCTCCACGGGGTAGGCCTTGAGGTGCTTCTCGAGGTCCGCCGCGAGGCGCAGGCCCTCGGTGTACGGCACGGAGATGAGGTTCTCGATGCCCACCGTGTCGCGCACCTGCCCGCCGATCTTCTGGGCGACGAGCGCGGTCTTGAGACCCTTGCGAGCGCTGTAGATGGCCGCGGAGGTGCCCGCGGGGCCGCCGCCGACGATGACCACGTCGTACTCGCGGACGGGGGGCGGGGTGTCCTCGGTCTGCTCCTCGTGGCCGAAGTGGTTCTCGAGCGTCTCGAGCAGCTCGTCGAAGGTGCTCTTTCCGACGTGGAGCAGCTTGTCGCCGGTGAAGACCGCAGGGACGGCCTGGATTCCCAAGCGCTGGACCTCGGCCTCGGCGAGCCCTCCGTCCACCATCTCGTGGCGGAAGTCGCCGTGTAGCAGCGCAAGCTGGTTCAGCGCCTGGACCACGTCGGGGCAGTTGGTGCACGAGAGCGAGACGTAGGTGCGAACCTCGATGGGGCCGCGCAGGGCGCGCACGCGCTTGCGGACCGCCTCGTCGGGGAGCTTGCCCTTCCCGTCGGCGTTGAGCACCGCGAGGATCAGCGAGGTGAACTCGTGGCCGCCCGGCACTCCACGGAAGCGGACGCCGGTGGGCGCGCCATCCTTGAGGAGGTCGAACTGGACGGATTCGGTTGGCTTTCCCTGCTCGACCACGCGGAGCCTGGGGCTGGCCGAGGCGACGTCTTGCAGCATCTCGCGCAGCTCCTGCTGGCGGTCGCTGGGGCTCGGCTGCAAGAGCAGCACGTACTCCGACTGGAGGGAGGAAAAGAGGTCCTTGAGCTGCGCCAACATCGAGGGGTCGATCACGAGTGGCTCCTGGGGCAGCAAGTGGGCACTTGCCGGAGTTGAGGGCGAAGAAAAGCGCCGGAGGCGTGTGCCCCCGGCGCTCGAAACTGCTGCGGCTGAGGGCTAGATCTTGCCGACCAGGTCGAGGCCCGGCTTCAGCGTCGCGGCGCCGGGGGTCCACTTGGCGGGGCAGACCTCGCCGGCGTGGGTGGCCACGAACTGCGCGGCCTGGACCTTGCGGAGCAGCTCATCGGCGTTGCGGCCGACCGCGTTGTCCTGCACCTCGGCCATCTTGATCTTGCCCTCGGGGTCCACGAGGAAGCTGCCGCGGTACGCGAGACCGTCCTCCTCGTTGAGCACGCCGAAGGCGCGGCTGAGGTTGCCGGTGGGGTCGGCGAGCATCGGGTACTTGATCTTCTTGATGGTGGGCGAGGCGTCGGCCCAGGCCTTGTGGACGAAGTGCGTGTCGGTGCTGACCGAGAAGACCTCGACGCCCATCTCCTTGAGCTTGGCGTACTTGTCGGCCAGATCGCCGAGTTCGGTCGGGCACACGAAGGTGAAGTCCGCCGGGTAGAAGAAGAACACCGACCACTTCCCCTTCAGGTCCGCATTGGTGAAGGTCTTGAACTCGCCGTTGACGTACGCCTGGGCCTTGAACGCGGGCAGGGTGGTGTTGATCAGGGTCTGCATAGAGTTCTCCTCTGCGGATTTCGGGTTTGGTTGTCGAGTGTTGCGGCCAGTCCGGTCGACCCGCCGCTGCTGTCTCACTTGCCGGGCTTCTGATGCGTCGGCCTCTGGGGCGTTGCGCGGTTTCTGACGGCCAACGCCAAGCCTCTTCGTGCATCCGAGCCGAGGGGTGCAAACGAGGTCGGACATGACGAGGCGAGAGCTGTTGGTGGGTGGTGTGGCAGCTGGCGCTGCGGTCGCGGGTCTCTCGGCCGCGTCGTCTCGGACAGTGCAGCGAGCCTCCGACAAGCGGATGCCTGCGCTCTTCCTGGCCCACGGCGCGCCGATGCTGCTCGACATGCCCGACTGGGTCGGAGAGCTGAAGGGGTGGGCGGACTCGCTCCCGAGCCCCCGCTCCATCCTGATGGTCTCGGCGCACTGGGAGGCGCGGCCCATGGCGCTCGGGGCGACGCGGACGGTGCCTCTCATCTACGACTTCTACGGGTTTCCTGCGCACCACTACCAGCAGCAGTACCCCGCGCCTGGGGCTGGGGACCTGGCACGGCGGGTCCGGGGACTGCTCGCCGGTCGTCCGCTGGCCGACGAACCGGAGCGTGGCCTCGACCATGGCGCCTATGTCCCGCTGGTGGCGATGTACCCGCAGGCCGACGTCCCGGTCCTCCAGCTCTCTCTTCCCAGCCTCGACGCCAAGGACCTTTACGAGGTGGGGCGGGCGCTGGCGCCGCTGCGTGACGAGGGCGTGCTCGTCATCGGGAGCGGGTTCCTGACGCACAACCTGGCCCGGGTGGACTGGTCTGCGGCGCCCCGGACTCCTGCCTGGGCCGCCGAGTTCGACACCTGGGCGAAGGAGGCGCTCGAGCGCGGAGACGTCGACACTCTCCTCGACTTCCAGGCGAAAGCGCCCGGGGCTCGGCTCGCGCTTCCGACCACCGAGCACTTCGTGCCGCTCCTGGTTGCCCTTGGCGCTGGGGGTGGACTTCCGACCGCCGACTTCCCGATCACTGGGTTCTTCGGCGGAACGCTGACCCGAAGGTCAGTCCAGTTCGGGTGAGGGTGGGGCCGGAACACCACTGGGGTCGCCCCCGACCTTCCTGGACGTGAGCCCTTGTCGGAAAAACCGCTGTCAGAACCGGGGCCTGATCTCGGCGTGAGGCTTGCTGGGTGCCTGGCCAGAACCGCACTGGTCGGGAGGTTGCCCGTGTTCGCAAGCCTGAAGGTCGGAACGAAGATTCTCCTCGGCACGGTCATCGTGGCGCTGTTCTCGTCGGTGGTCGGCCTCGTCGGCTTGTCGAGCCTGTCGGACGCGGGCAGCGACAGCAACGAGATGTACGAGCACATCACCCGGCCACTGGCGGCGCTCACGCCGATGACCGCGTTCTACCAGCGCATCCGCATCAACAACTCGAAGATGCTGATGGCCAAGGACGCCGCGGAGATCCAGGAGCGCATGGACAAGACCGCGGACTTCATCGCGCGGGTGGAGAAGGACAATCGCGAGCTCGAGAACCAGATCAACCGGGACAACCTGAAGGAGGTGCACCGGACCTTCGTCACCGGCTTCGACCAGATGAAGGCGATGACCCAGCGCATCCAGGGGCTGGTCAAGGCCGGGAAGGTCGACGAGGCGCACACCTTGATGAACGGCGAGGCGTACAAGCTCGAGCTCTCGGTCCAGGCCTCGATGGACAAGATGGCCGAGGTGGCGACGGCAAACGCCAAGGCTCTGCACGAGGAGAACGCCGCTGCGATCGGCTCGGCGCGGACGCTGCTCGCGGTCACGATGATCGTCGCGCTGGTCCTCGCTGTGGTGATCGCGCTCTTCCTGGCGAAGGGCATCGTCGCGCCGCTCAGGCGGGCGACGGAGCTGGCGGCCTCGGGCGACATCTCCACGCGCCTCAACGTGATGACCAAGGACGAGGTGGGCGACCTGGCGCGGTCGTTCGACGAGCTGGCGGAGCGGCTGGAGCAGAAGACGAAGGAGGCCCAGGCCATCGCGCGCGGGGACCTGACCATCGAGGTCGCGAGCGCGGGAGCGAACGACCAGCTCGGCTCGGCGTTCGTGCACATGGTGGAGGAGCTGCAGGGCTTGGTCCGGCAGATCCACGAGGCCTTCGGGCAGGTGGCCAGCGGCTCCGGAGAGATCAGCGACGCGGCGCAGTCCCTCTCGCAGGGCGCCACCGAGCAGGCGGCCTCGCTGGAGGAGGTCACCAGCTCGATGAACGAGATCGGCGCGCAGGCGAAGGCGAGCGCAGAGAACGCGACCCAGGCCAACGCTCTGGTCACCACCGCGCGCGAGGCGGCCGAGCACGGCGACTCGGAGATGAAGTCGATGACCGACGCGATGAGCCAGATCGCCAAGTCCAGCTCGGAGATCGCGCGGATCATCAAGACCATCGACGACATCGCGTTCCAGACCAACCTGCTCGCGCTCAACGCGGCGGTGGAGGCCGCGCGCGCCGGCAAGCACGGCAAGGGCTTCGCCGTCGTCGCCGAGGAGGTCCGCAACCTCGCCGGGCGCAGCGCGAAGGCCGCCCGCGAGACCGCCGAGCTGATCGAAGGGGCAGGGAAGGCGGTCCAGAACGGCATGTCCGTCGCCGGGACCACCGCGGCTGCGTTCGGCAAGATCGTCGAGGTGGTCGGGAAGACCGCGGACCTGGTAGGCGAGATCGCCGCGGCGAACAACGAGCAGGCGCAAGGCCTCGCGCAGATCTCCCAGGGGCTCGCGCAGATCGACCAGGTGACGCAGCGGAACACCGCCAGCGCGGAGGAGACCGCCTCGGCCTCCGAGGAGCTGGCCTCCAACGCCGCGCAGGTCCGTCAGCTGCTGCGCCGGTTCCAGGTGCGCGGGCTGGACGCCGACGTCCCGGTGCGCGAGCAGCACAGCAAGCCGACGGCGCCCCGGGCGGCGACCAAGGGCAAGCCGGCGCACTCACCGCGCACCATCACGCGGCAGGCCCCGAGCGGCGACTGGGGCTCCCCGCCCGCGGCAGGGCCCAAGCCGGCAGACAAGGTCGTGAAGCCCGAGGACGTGATCGCCCTCGACGACAAGGAGTTCGGCCGCTACTGAGCGCCGCTCAGCGACAGGTGGGGCGCTCGTCGGTGGGGTACAGCGAAGCGATGCCGTAGGTGCCGTTGCGCTCGTTGCACCAGACCCGCCAGGACTGTCCGCCCAGGTCTGGGGCGGTGTACACGCCCCCCTGCCGGCGCTGGCCGTCGCGCTCGCAGCAGCGCACGAAGGCTCGGGTGGCCAGGGCCAGGAGTTGGACCGGGTCGTGCTCCACCGGGAAGCCGCCCACCTTCTTCTGGCCGCAGGACCACGGTGCGACCCCGTGGTAGCGGATGAGGTACTGCGCGCCGACTTGGGGCTCCCCCTTCACCGGCCCCTGGTAGCAGAGCTTGCCGTCCTGCTCGAGCTGGGCGTACCGCGGCAGAAAGTGCAGGCCCCCGAGCTTGTCAGTCCCCCAGTCGTCCCCGCAGAAGACGTGGGTGAAGGCGTTGCGCGGCCCGGTGCTGACCCACAGGCCGGTGAGCCAGGAGACGTTCGCTTCCTTCACGCCTGCGCCTGAACCGGGGCGGCCTGCCGCCGAGAGCGCGCGTTGGATCCGCGGGTCGTCGTAGTGCCGAGAGACGAAGGCCCGGACGTCCCCGGCCGAAACGGCGACGTCCGGCCGCGCTGGGCACAGTGCGAGCACCTCCCGGTCTTCCGGCGAGAGGGCCGGTGGCTGCGAGAAGAGCGGCGCGTGCGAGCAGGTGGTGGCGCAGCGTGCGCTCGCTGGTCGGCTCGGGCGCTCGCCGTCCGGCTCCTGGCTCCTGGGGACGTGGGGCTCCGGCCGGCCGGCTTCGCAGGGAACCCAGGCGGCTCGCTCGGGAAGCTCGACCTTGCACCAGGTTCCGCCCGGGCCCCCTCGCTTGAGCAGGGGGTAGCTCCCGCCGGCGCGCAGGCGGCCAACCTCGCGCCCCTGGGGTTGGTCGAGCGCGGGCTGGTCGGTGGCCGGCGCGAACCGCTCGGCGGCATAGGCAGGGACGGCGAGGAGGAGCAGCGCGAGCGCGATTGGACGAGTGTTCATGGCCGCGCAGGATGCCACGGTGGGGCAGATTGCCGCTTGCCCGCGACGCAGAGGCCGCTATGGTGCCGTCTCCCACGTGTCAGGAG
>CAZAIE010000063.1:0-14135 GCA_964485035.1 uncultured Myxococcaceae bacterium
GATGCAGGGCGTCTCCCTCCTGTGGTTCTGGCTCTCGCTGGGGATCGGGTCCACGCCTCCGGCGCCTGCCGCCGCCGATGCCGCACTCCCGCCCGATGCCGGCGCCCCGGTTGCCTCGGCGCCCGTCTGCGAGCCGGGCGAGACTCCGTTCCAGGGGCGCTGGTGCGTGCAGGCCGAGGGGCCGTTCTCAGATGTCCAGGACGTGAAGGCGACGCCCCAGGCCACCTGCGTCCTGCGCCGCGACTCGACCGTCTGGTGCTGGGGCGAGATGGATACCCACGGAGACCGGGCGACGTCGGCACAACCCCGGCGGGTCTCGCAGCTCGACGGCGCGCGCTCCCTTGCCATGGAGGCGTGGAGCGTCTGCGGGGCGCTGGCCGACGGCACGCTCGCGTGCAACGGCGACTTCCTCACCTTCTGCAGGGGCCTGGAGTCGCTGCGTGCCCGGTCCCTCTTCGCGAGCGTCGGCCAGGCGTGCATCGTCTCCGAGGCCGGTGAGGTCGCGTGCGTCCGGCTGGTGGGAGGGGTTCCGACCCCCGTGCCCCAGCCGCGACTTCGGGGCGCCCGTTCCCTGGCGGTGTCCGGTGTCCCCGTCTATGGCGCCCGGCAGGACGTCTGCGGCCAGATGCCGGACGGGAAGGTGCGGTGCGTCGGCGACCTCCGGGCCCCGGCGGACGCGCGCGCAGTGGCCCTGGGCGACCGGTTCGCCTGCTTCGCCCGCCCGAAGGACGTCTTCTGCCAGGGCGAGGGCGTCGAGGAGGACCTCCGACTCCCTGCCCCGCGCGTCGCAGGAGGCCCGGTCGCAGTGGGGGTCGGCCCCGTCGAGGCGCTGTGGAGCGGGAGGACGGAGGTCTGCGCACGACGGGCCGACCAGACGGTGGTGTGCTGGGGAGGGAGCCTCCGGGACAACCGCACCTGCGGCCGGAAGGGCTGCCAGACTCGCGACCTGCCGGAGCTCCGGGGCGCCACCTCGGTCGGCATCGCCTGGATGCGCGTGTGTGGGGTCGTCGAGGGACGGGTCCGGTGCGCGGGCTGGCGGTGAGGAAGACCAGGGGCAACGCCGACCCGAAGCGTCGTTCGATGACCCGTGGTGGACCGATGCAGACGACGCCTTCAGCGTGCCACGTGGCAAGGCGTCTGCCGCGCCCGCTGGAGGTGGCGCTCGGGGCGGCGGTCTGCGCCATGTTGCTCGTGGCGCTGCTGGGGGCGCTCCGCGCGATGGGGGCGACGAGTGGGGTCTTGGACGCGTCGCTGGCTGCCTGCGTCCTCGCAGCGGGGGCCCTGCTTGGCGGAATCGCGGCGAAGCAGGAGCTGCGCCTTGCGGTGCTGATTGCCGTACTGTTCGGCTTGGTCCTGCGTGCCGTGTGTGCGTGGTTGGTGCAAACGACCCCGGTCTCCGACTTTGCGAGCTATCACGCATTTGCGTCGGTCTTGGCAGCAGAGCATCGGCCGGCATTCGAGTTGATCTATACGCAGGACCTTGGCTATCCCCTGGCTCTCGGCCTTGCGTACCTGCTGGCCAATCCTTCGCTCGGCGCCGGAATCGCCCTCAATCTGGTTTGCTCTGCGGCGACCGTGATCGCGGGAGCCTCGTTCGCTCGCAGGCTGGGAGGCGGACGAGTGGCTTCTGGAGCAGCGATGCTGCTGGCGTTGTGCCCGGCGTCGATACTCTTTGCCTCGGTCCTCGCCAGCGAGCATTTGTATACGGCGTTGCTGTGGGGAGGAATGGTCCTCGCATTGAAGGGACTCTTGGAAGCGAATCCCCTTGCGACAGGCGCAGCGGGCCTCGTCCTGGGGGTGTCGAATGCGGTTCGGCCAACCTCGATCATTGCGCTGGCGGTTTGCGTGATGGTCGGAGCCATCTTTGCATCCAGACGGCGCGTTCTGGTCTTGGCGGTCCTGGTCCTTGGTTTCCTGGCGCCCGTCGGGGCGTATACCTCGTGGCGGGTCCTGAGCGGCGATCGGCCTGGAAGGTCGGCTTTTGGCGTCTCGCTCCTGTTTGGAACGAACAGGGCGTCCAAGGGGATGTGGAATCCGGGGGACAGCGAATTGTTCGGCCGGTGGGTCGATGGTCACGGCTTCGAACATGCTCAGACCGAAGCCATTCGCACCGGCCTTCGGCGAGTGGCCGATGCGGGGTTTGGAAACGCGGTATTTGCCGGCAAGAAGACCGCAGCGATGTGGGGGAATGGGCAACATGGAACGTATTGGGCCCTGCCCGAAATGCCGGATGAAGGTCCCCTGAAGAAGCGTGCGCGGTCGGTCCTTCGAGACCTCGAGCAGCTGTTCCACGTGCTCTTGTTGCTGGCCTCTCTGGCTGGAGCCGTGCGAGTGCTCAGGACCGGCATGACGGCGTGGTCTGCCGCTGCCGCTGGCGTCCTCCTCGCGGCCGGGGTCATGCACGCACTGCTGGAGTCGCAGCCGAGATACCAGGTTCCCTGGATGGTGGCAGTGGCGGTGTTCGCCGCCGTCGGGTTGTCGGCAATGCGAGCCGGCCCCTCCGCAGAAGACCCGACACGTGAGGCGAAGGGGGGCGGTAGCATCGGGCATCTCCAGAGGTGACCATGCTCCGACTCCCAAGCTTCGTCCTCATCCCCGCGCTCCTCGTCCCCTTCGCCTCCGTCGCCCAGACACCGCCCGAGCTCGCCGAGTACTCGTGGACCTCGACCTCGCGGGACGGGAAGGTCGCGGTGATCCAGGAGGCGACGGCGCCAGGCGCCTGCGTGGTGCGCTGCCTGCGCGATCCGGGCCAGAAGGAACTGTGGCGTGCGGAGGTGTGCCTCGCCCGCCGGGACCAGGTGCGGGTGTTCACCGACGACTGTGAGCGCCTGCTCCTCTTCGAGGTCTCGCCGCAGCAGCCGGGCCCCTGGGGCGCGCAGGTGGTGGTGACCGCCTACGAGCGGACGACGCCCAAGGCGCAGGTCCTGCTTGCAGACCTCTTCGCCGACGACAAGAAGCTCATGAAGCACCGGCGCGGCATCCAGTGGCTGGCGGGGGACGCGAGGGTGGCGGTGCCTGCTCCCGACCTCGCGGCGGAAGGTCCCGAGCGCGTGGTGTTCAAGCTGGTCGACGGGCGGGCGGCCGCGGTGGCGATGGACGGGACGCTGCTCGAGGGCAAGCGCCCGGTGCCCCCACCCGCGAAGGCGACCAAGAGGAAGAAGGGGCGGTGAGTTGGCGGTCGCCCGCCGCGTCGTCGCCGCGCTCGGCTTGGTCCTCACGCTCGCGGCCGCGGTGGCGTTCGCCGCCGGAGCCATCGGCCCGAGGGGCGTGCACTTCGTCGAGGAGGAGGTCGCCCTCGAGGTGAGTGGCGGCGGGGCGGAGGCGT
This sequence comes from uncultured Myxococcaceae bacterium, assembly GCA_964485035.1. Taxonomy (GTDB): domain Bacteria; phylum Myxococcota; class Myxococcia; order Myxococcales; family UBA5297; genus CAZAIE01. The sequence continues at coordinate 3,326 of CAZAIE010000063.1, forward strand.
GGCTCACCGTGCGCGGTCGGTACCTGCTGCGCAACCAGGGATGGCTCCCGGTCCGCTTGCCGGTCGACTACCCCATCGCGGGTGCGTCCAGTGCGAGCCGCCCCGTGGTCCTGCAGGTCGCCCTCGACGGGGCGCCGGTGCGCTTCGACGAGGTGGAGGGTGGCCTGGCCCTGCACGCGTGGCTCCCTGCGCGTCGCGGCGTGTGGCTGGAGGTGGAGTACCGCCAGCGGCTCGACGAGCGACGGGCGCGCTACGTGGTGCTCACCACCCGGCGCTGGGGACGGCCGCTCGAGGAGGCGCGCTTCCGCGTGGTTTTGCCGGAGGGGTGCGTCCTGGAGCGGGCATCGCCGCCGCTGGACCGCGGGACTGGTGAGGGCGTCGGGCGCGACTTCTGGCCGGAGCAGGACCTCGAGGTGGAATGGACCTGTGCCCCCTCGCGGTAGATGCTGCTCGGCATGCGCCAACGTTCACCGTGCGTCGCCGTCCTGCTCGCCCTGGGGTTCGTTCCCGCGACGGCGCTGGCCAACCCTGGACCGAATCCAGAGGCCGCGCCAATCTTCCTGGCGGTGTTCGTCCTCCAGATGGTCGCCGCGGTCGCGCTGGTGGCGGCCCGGGGCACCTCCACCGCCGGGTCGATCGCCGCGCTGGTGCTGGCGTTCCTGGGCATTGCCTCTCCCGGGATCACCGAGGCGAGCCTGCTCTTCCAGGTCCCCGCCGCCGTGCTGATCCTCCTCTTCTCGGCGAGCGCGGGCCGGCGCCTGCGCGTGTTGGGGCTCGTGGCGACGCTGACCGCGGCCATCGGCATCCCCTGGGGGATGGTGACGGCGCGCGAACCCCAGGGGTTCTACGGGCTACGCGCAAATGCGCTCGCCGGGGACACCTGGACCCGGGATGCAGGCAGTCCGCAGCCCGATTCAAGAGAGAGGGTGCGTCAGCGGCGGGAACCACGCGAGCGGTAACGGGGCCGGGTGAGCAAAAACCAAGCAGCAGCAGATCGGCCCGCGGCCTCAGGCTTGGGATCTTCGGGCGGACGGTGCAAGCAGGTCAGTCCCAGACCCCATCCGAAGGTTGGGTGTTCCCTTTCCTCGAACGCTTTTCTCATCCGCGTACCCGGCCAGCCGCCGAATCGGAAGCCCGAGGCAGGGAAAACGGACTACTCGGCCGATCGCTCCAGCCGCAGCAGCAGTCCCTGGCACTCGGCCAGCCCCCGAGCGGCAGACCGCCCGCCACGGAGGCCCCGAAGGCGCTCGAGAGATGCCCTGTGTAGGGTCACGGACAGGTGCCAGGTTTCGGTGGCCGGGAGACCTGCTCGAACTGTCGGGTCGTTCCGAGTCGGAAGCCGACCTCATAGGCCTTCGGAGCAGGGCAGGGGGACCAACGCGAGGCGACTGCCCGCTCGGTGACGAACAGCGACCAGAGGCCGTCGCGGTGCTCGAAGCGCAGGCTTTCGCGCCAGTGTCCAAGCGGAGCCGTGCTCGGTCGCGGCGACGGGCCCTGCATCTCCTTTCGGGTGGCGTCGGGCGCACGCTGCTCGGCGGGATGGCTGAGCACCACCTCCGGCTGATCCTTGCGGAGCGAGATGATCACGAGGTCGGTGCGCTCGCGGTCCCCGGCTTCGCGCTCGATGAGCAGCACCACCGCAGGCCAGGTCGCCGTGGCGGGAGCTGCGGGAGCAGCAGGGACCGATGAGAGCGAGACCTCGGAGCGGGGGGCGTCGAGGTCCACGAGCGCGCAGGTGGTGATCCTCTTCGCGGCGGGGCCAAGCCGCAGCGGGCTGACGCAGGTGCCGGCAGGGCAGGCGTGGTACCTGCCGATTCCCGGATGGCTCCACTGGGCGCTCGGGACCTCGCGGTAGCGACCGACGACGAACGACGGGAAGTGGAGCGGCTCTGCGGAGGCGAAGCGGCGGGCCTCCAGGACCTGCGTCTCCGGGACCGAGAAGGCAGCCGCCAGCGCTGCCTGGGAACCCGGTTCCACGCGCGCGGGTGCGGCGCCCAGGACGAGCACGAGGAGGGCAATCGGGGCCATGGGACGCTCCGGAAACCGCGGGTTCGCCGGTGGTGCGGGCCATGCTAGAACGTCCGCGCGATGCGCATCGAGATCCTCTGCACGGGCAACGATCTGCTCGACGGGACGGTGGTGGACACCAACGCCGCCCTGTTCTGCGAGCGGGCGTTCGAGCGCGGGGCGCCGGTCTCGCGCAAGGAAACCGTGCCGGATGACCTTCCGGCGCTGGTCGCCGCGTTCCGCGACCTCGGTGCCCGCGCAGACTTCGTTGTCGTCTCCGGTGGCATGGGGCCCACCACCGACGACCTCACCGTCGAGGCCGCCGCCGCTGCCGCCGGCGTACCCCTGGACACCGACACGGCGACGCTCGAGGCCATCCAGCAGCGGTTCGCGCAGCGCGGCATCCCCTTCACCCCCAACAACGCCCGCCAGGCCCGCTACCCGCGCGGCGCGACCGTGGTCCCGAACCCGCACGGGACCGCACCGATGATCGTCGTGCGCGTGGGGAAGGCCGACTTCCACCTGCTCCCCGGTGTTCCACGCGAGTTTTCGGCCCTGTGCGACGAGGAGGTCGTCCCCCGGCTCGAGGCGCGGCTCTCGGCCGAGGGCGGTCGGGTGCACTTCGCCGGGCGCGTGCTCAAGGCGTACGGCATCGGCGAGAGCCACCTCGACGACAAGGTGCGGGACCTGCACGGTCACCACCCTGACGTCTTCGTGGGCTTTCGCACCCACGCTCCAGAGAACCACCTCAAGCTGCTCGCCCGCGGCGCGACTCCCGAGGAGGCCGGGAGCCGCCTCGCCGCCGCCGAGGCCGAGGCCCGCACGCTGCTCGGCGCCAAGGTCTTCGGCGCGGACCGCGAGGAGCTGGCCCAGGTCGTCGTGCGCGCCTTGAAGGAGCGAGGGGCCACCGTGGCGCTGGCCGAGTCGTGCACCGCCGGTCTCGTCTCCTCGATGCTTGCTGCCGTGCCCGGCGCGAGCGACGCGCTGGTGCTGGGCGCGGTGGTCTACCAGGACCGGGCGAAGACGCTGCTCCTGGGCGTGGACGAAGAGCTCGTGCGCCGCGAGGGCGCCGTCAGCGCGCCGGTGACCCGCGCCCTGGCCGAGGCCGCTCGCGAGCGCTCGGGGGCGACGTGGGGTCTCGCCGTCACCGGCTGGGCGGGACCCGGTGGGGGCACCGAGAAGGACCCAGTGGGCACCGTCTACCTCTGCCTCGCCGGGCCAGGCGGCCTCGTCGAGCAGCGCCACCGCTGGGCGTGGGACCGCGAGCGCGTGCGCCTCTTCGCTGCCTACCAGGCGCTCGATCTGCTGCGCCGGACCCTGCAAGGGAAGACCCCGTGACCGAGCCCACCCAGTCCACCGCTCCTGCAGCGCCCATCCAGGCCTCTGCTCCCGCTGAGCCCACACAGCCTCGCGGTTCGTTGGAGCGCGTGCGCGCGTTCCTCGTCGCCCAGCGGGTCCCCCTCATCGTGGCGCTGGTCGCGGCGGCGGTGCTCGCGGGCTTCAGCAACAAGCGCTTCCTGCACCAGAGCAAGGCGCCGCACTTCGTCTACCAGGCCATGGCCTTCCTCGAGGGCCGCCTCGACATCCCGGTGGACCCGCCGAACCAGGAGGACTGGGTCAAGATCGACGACCGGTTCTACCAGAGCTTCCCCGCCTTCCCCGCGGTGGTGATGCTGCCCTTCGTCGCGCTGCACGGGTACCAGTTCAACGACACCTCCTTCAGCGTGTTCATGGCGGCGATCGGGCTCGCGCTCTTCTTCGTGCTCCTGCGCCGGCTCTCGGCGTCAGGAGACAGCACGCGGACCCAAGACGAGAACCTGATCTTCACCGCGGTGCTGGGGTTCGGGACCGTCTTCTTCTACTGCGCCATCCGCGGAGAGGTGTGGTTCACCGCCGAGGTGATGGGCGTGGGGCTCTCCAGCCTGTACCTGCTCTTCGCGGTGAAGGCGCGCCGACCCGTCATCGCCGGCCTGTGCTGGTCGATGGCGACGCTGACGCGCACGCCGCTGATGTTCGCGGGCATCTTCTTCGTCGCCGAGGTGCTCTGGCCGGAGGGGAGCCTGGGTTGGTCGGAGGCGGTCAGAGACGCCAAGGCCAAGCTGCGCAAGCTGGTGCTCTTCGGGGCCGGCGCCGCGCCGCTGGCGCTGGCCCACGCGTGGTTCAACTACGCGCGGTTCGGCAACCCCACCAAGTTCGGCCACGAGCTGCTGTGGAACAACCGCGTCAACGCCGACATCTCGAAGTGGGGGCTGTTCGACTACCACTACCTGGAGCGCAACCTGCACGCGGCGTTCACCAAGCTCCCGGTGCTGAACGAGAACCCCTTCAGCATCGGCTACGACCCGCACGGGATGAGCCTTCTGGTGACCACGCCGTTGCTCTTGCTGCTCCTGTGGCCCAAGGTGAAGCCGCGCCTGCACCGCGCGCTGTGGCTGACCGTGGCGGTGACGGCGATCCCCGGGTTCTTCTACCAGAACGACGGCTACATGCAGTTCGGCTTCCGGTTCAGCCTGGACTACACGCCGTTCCTGGTGCTGCTCATGGTCCTCGGCGGCTGGTCGGTTCGCAGCCGGCTGTTCACCGTCCTCGGGGCGCTGGCGCTGGTGGCCAACACCTGGGGGGCCATCGCCTTCCGCGGCTTCTCCTGGTGAAGGCGGGCTGACCGCCTCACAGGTCGCCTCGGGTCAGTCGGATCTGGTCTCCGTCCAGCTGGAAGTCCAGGCTTCCGCGACCCGGCAGACGAGCGGCTGACTCGCGCAGGCCCCTCGTCAGCGCTGCCTCCGCGGGCCCCGGGTCCAACTTCAAGGTCTTCGACGGACGGTTGTGGGTATCGACGATGGCAGCGAAGAATGGTTGCCACGGGCCTTGTCCGCTCGGCTGGACGAGCAACACCTGCGCGCGGATGTCTCCTCGGGGACCCTCCACGTCGACCACCACACTCGAAGCGGCCAACGCGCTGGTCGAGTGGAGTTTCACCGACCTCAGCCAGGGGATGTTGATGGGCGAGCCGACGAACTCTTCGACGCCCGGATGCTTTGCGATCAGCGCCTCTGTCACCTGACTCGGCTCAGACCGGACGGCGATGGTGAGGATGATGGAGAAGGCGACGATTCCGAGTGCGAGCGAAACGCCGAAGAGGACAGAGGCCCAGAAGAAGAACCCACGCGATCTCATGACTGCTCCTGCTAGGGGGGCGAGAATGCGCAGGGCCTGACGCAAGCCAGGTGCCATTGGTTCCTCCTGGCGAGGAGGTAGCACTGTTGGCGGGCGACGCCAGCGAACGGTGGAATGCGCCGATGGTTCAGGAGCGCCGCGCGAGGTAGGCGTGCTCGAGGGTGTCGCGGCCGATGGGCCGTGTCCCGGGAGGAACAGGCCCGCGCTCGAGTCGAGCAGTAGCCGCCAGCTTCGCACCAGGTCAGCGGGATCGTCGGGAAGGGGCGGGAACGCGCCGCCGGGCACGCCCCGAAGGCCGCGTCGCCCACCAGGGCGATCTCGCGACCCACGATGACGCTGAGCGAGCCCGCGGACTCGCCGGGCGTGGGCAGGAGCGCCTGGATGCGCCGCGATGAGAGGTCGGTGGGGCCAGCGATCGCCTCGGCGTCGGGGACCCCGGATACTCCACCCAGCCGCGGACCTGCTCCCCGAACCAGCGCTCGAGCAGTCGCGGCCATCGCCTTCCGCGGCTTCTCCTGGTGAGACCCGGCGTACGCTGAGGGTCGAGCCGGGAGGGGACATGGACGAGCGCGAGGGATCCTGGGCGCGCAGGCTGCGCCTGCTCTGGGCCGCGGTCGTCTTCCCGGCGTGGATCGGGGGCCCGTTCCTGGTCGCGGGGACCGTGGCCTACTGGCCGGGGCTCTCGCACCACGCCGTGCTCGGCCTGGGCCTCCTGGCCCACCAGGCCTACGTCCGCGCGAAGAACCCCGGGCTGCGCCGCCGCCGCGAGAGCATCGGTGCGGGAACGCCGCGCTGGGACGTCGTCTGGGTGCTCGCCTTCTGGCCGCTGATGGCGTCCATCTCCCTGACCGCGGCGCTCGGCTTCCGCCTCGGCTGGCCGGCGATGCCGTGCGCACTCTTGCCCCTGGGTCTGCTCCTGGTCGGCGGTGGCGAAGCGGTGTCGGCGCGGGCGATGGCCGAGAACCCCTTCTTCGAAGGGACCGCGCGGCTGCAGACCGATCGCGAGCAGCGCGTGGTTGATACCGGACCCTATCGGCGCTTGCGGCACCCGGGGTACCTCGGGCTCGTGGGCATGGCCCTGGGCGGTCCGTTCCTGCTCCAGTCCTGGGTGGCGCTGGGTCCGGCGCTGCTCGTCGTCGCGGCGATCGTCCTGCGCACCGCGCTCGAGGACCGGATGCTGCGCCAAGGGCTTGCGGGCTACGAGGACTACGTCGCGCGCGTCCGCTCCCGGCTCGTCCCCGGCGTCTGGTGAGCCTCAGCGCCGCGCGAGGTAGGCGCGCTCGAGCGTGTCGCGGCCGATGGGCCGGCCGTGTCCCGGGAGGAGCAGGCGCGCGCCAGAGTCGAGCAGCAGCCGCCAGCTTCGCACCAGCTCCTCAGGGTCGTCGGCGAACGGCGGGAAGGCGCCGCCAGGCACGACCCCGAAGGCCGCATCGCCTACCAGGGCGATCTCCCGATCCACGATGACGCTGAGCGAGCCCGCGGAGTGGCCGGGCGTGGGGAGGAGCTGGGCCTGGATTCCCCGCGGGGTGAGGTCCGTGGGCCCGGTGATCTGCTCCGCGTCGGGGACCCTGGATACTTCACCCAGCCGCGGAGCGACTGGCCGAATCAGCGCTCGAGCAGCCGCGTGGGCAGGACGGTGCCGCGCGGCATGGGGCTGTCGCCGCTGGCGAGGAGCGAACTCTCTCTCTCGTGCACCACGACGCGCAGCCCGTACTCGCGGACGAGCCGGGCGGCGTTGGTCGCGTGATCGAAGTGGGTGTGCGTGAGCACCAGCAGGGCGGGCTCGCCGTGCGAGGGCGCTGCGGCGTCCAGGGCGCGACGGAGGCTGCGCCAGGCCCCGGTCCCTCCGGCGTCGACGACCAGCGAGCCCTTGGCGCCCGCAACCACGTAGCAGTTGCATCGGCCGTGGACGGCCTCGGTGACGGTGACCCCGTTCTCGGTCCTCCAGGTTTCCATGGGCTCCAGTGTGCCACCGCGGGGGCGAAGCCGGAGCCCCGCCCCTCGCGTGCGGGCTACTTCGTGAAGACCACGGGGAGCGACTCGGGTCGCGCGCCGGCCTTGCAGGCGGCGTTGCGCGGCACCAGGCCGATGGCCTTCTTCGCGTCGTAGGCGGGCGCGAAGCCCCGCGCCGCGGTGCCGCCCTTGGCGAGCAGCGGCTGGCCCATCAGCTCACGCAGCTTGTTCCAGTCGTCCATGGTGACCTTGCCGGGCTGGTAGGCGCTGCGCTTCACGTAGACGTCGAACCAGCCCGGGTCGAGCGCGAACTCGGGGTTCACCACCTGGTTGCCGGAGCACTTCTTGAAGCCCAGGTCGCAGAGCTGCTTGAAGTTCTCGTTGGTCACCGGGTTCTTCGCCTGGAAGAGGTAGTGCGCGAGCAGGTTGTGCGAGAACACGTTGTCCGTCAGCTCCAGGTCCTTGGGGTAGGCGTTCCCGCGCAGGGCCGAGTTGTCCGCGAACTGGAAGACGTTGGCGTCGATGATCGCCCGGACGTTGCTCGACAGCTCCAGCGCGTGGCCGGTGGCGAACTCCGGGTCGCCGGGCTTCTCGGTCCAGCTGAAGAGCACCGTGTTCCGCCGCACCACGCTCGGGGTCGGGTCCTGCCCAGCGCCCTCGATGCGGATGACCGACCACACGTGGTTGAGGAAGAGGTTGTTCTCCACCACCACCGGCGTCGCCAGGCGCACCGCGCCGCCCAGGCTGCCGTTGAGGAAGGTGCAGTTGCGCACCTCGCACTTCGGGGAGGTGAGCACCACATGCTCGCGCACGTCCGAGTCGCGCGGCTTGATGTCGCCGTCGTCCTTGTACTTGTTGGCCTTCACCTTGTCGAAGACGAAGCCGTCCACGATGGTGCCGGTGTGGTCGCCGTCGCCGCTGAGGGTCTCGCCGCCGCCGGTGCCCTTGCCGTCGCCCGGCCAGGCCAGCAGCGTCGGGCGCTTCCACGGGTCGCGCGAGGTGAAGTCCTTGTCGTAGCCGCCGCGCAGGGTCACGTACGGCACGGTCACCTTCCAGCGGCCGCTCTTGAGCTTGCCGCCGTACTCGCCCTCGGCCACGTGGATGACGTCGCCCTGGGCGGCCTTCTCCAGCGCCTGGAAGGGATCCTTGAAGGGCTTCTCGCGGCTGCCGTCACCGCCAGAGGCGCCGGCGCGCACGAACCAGTCCCGGCCCACCGGGCGCGGCGCAGAGGCCGCCGCGGGAGCGCCGGCCGGCTCGATCGACTCGACGAGCAGGCCCGGCTTGGGACGCCCGGCGCCGTAGTCCACGGCCTTGGCGATGCCGCGCACGGTGTAGAGCCGGGTCGCCTTGCCGCTGCCGTTGTAGCCGCCGTTGTAGATGGCCTCGTCCACGGCCTTGGCCACGGGGGTGCCGCGCTCCCAGACGATGAGCACGCGGTTGCTGCCGTCCGGCATGTAGAGGTTCGAGGCCTCGTGCGTCTTGGGGGTCACGCCGGGCAGGTTCACCACGCCGTTGATCGACGAGACGCCGCCGATGGCCACCACCACCTCCACTGCCTTGCCGTCCATGGCCTGGGGCTTGGACGACCAGGCCGAGAGCTCGGACTTCTCGTAGTCCCGCACGAGGGCGGCTGTCGCTGGTGCGGCAGAGGTGTCCACCTTGGCTTCGAGCGCCAGGCGGCGCGCGCCGGCCTTGCAGGCGGAGTTGCCGGGGGCCATCAGCGCGAGCGCCTTCTTCCAGTCCCACGCCGGGGCCACGCCCTCGGCCGACTTCCCGCCCGCGGCGACCAGCGGCAGGCCCAGCGAGCGCCGGAGCTGGTTCCAGTCGTCCATGGTGACCTTGCCCCGCTGCGCCGAGGTGCGCTTCGAGTAGAGGTCCATCCAGTCCTTGTCGAGCGGGAGCTGGGGGTCGAGGACGGCGTTGCCGTCGGAGGCCTTGAGCCCCACGTCCTCGAACATGTCCATGCCCTTGTCGTCGATGGCCACGTCCTTGTCCAAGAAGAACTTCATGTTGCTGTAGAGGTTGAAGCCGAAGACGTTCCCCTTCACCTCCACCTGGTTCAGCGGCGCGTTGCCCACGTAGATGCCGTGGTTGTCGTTGTGCGCGAGGATGTTGTCCTGCACGACGATGGGGTTCGCGGTGTCGATGCCCATGCCGTTCGGCCCGCCCTCGCCGGGGGCGCGGTGATCCCAGGTGAAGACGATGGTGTTGCGCCGCACGGTCGAGGAGAGCGTGCGCTGCGTCGCGCCCGACCCGCGGATGGAGATGCCCGCGCGCACGGAGTTGACGATGAGGTTGTTCTCCACGGTGCTGCCCGGCGAGAGCAGGAGCGCGGTGGTGGAGGTGTTGACGATGACGTTGTTGCGGATGGTCACCGGGTCGGCGAAGGTCATCGCGCCGCGCGCGAGCTTGGTGGGCGGGTCGACCTCGAGGCCCTTGGTGACCTCGCCGTTCTTGTACTCGTTGACGCCCACGAGATCGAAGACGAAGCCGTCCACCACGGCCCCGGCGTAGACGGGGTTGCCGCGGCTGTCGCCCTCGAGCCGCCAGGCGACGCGCGGGGCCTTTGAGTCCTTGGGGCGGTCGAGCAGCGTCGGGTGCGCCCAGGGGTCGCGGGACTTGAAGTCCGCGGTGTAGCCGCCCAGCAGCTCCACCTTGTTGGAGACCACCCAGTTGCCCGAGTCCAGCTTGCCCACGTAGCGCCCCTCGGCGACGTGGATGCGGTCGCCGTTGGCCGCCTTCTCCAGCGCCTGCCACGGATCGGCGAAGGGCTTCGCGTAGCTGCCGTCGCCCGCCTCGGCGCCGGCGCGCACGAACCAGTCCCGCGCCTGCGCGTGGGAACTGCACAGCACCGCCGCGGCGAACGCCACCGCGGCGACCAGCGTGGTCGACCGTCTCATGGGACCCCTCCCAGGGTTTTCAGCGAGTCGCGAGTGGTCTACCGCCGCGCGCTCGTAGGGACAAGGGGCGCCCCGACTCCGAGTGCGGCCACCTCATGCCCCAGGGCGACGGCCTCGAGCACGCCGAGCGCGGTGACGCAGAGGTGCGTGCTGGTGGTGAAGGTGTCCCAGGTCGAAGCGACGGTGCGGGTGAGGCGCGCGAGGATGGGCCAGGCTGCCGACGGTGGGAGAGCGGTGAGGGAGAAGGCCACGGCGCGGGCGAGCCAGACCCGGTCCTGCCGCAGGCGGACTTCGCCCTCGAGTTGGAAGATGGCGTGGTCGATGGCCGACGCGGTGAACTCGGGCTGGCCACACAGGCCCGAGGCGAGCGCGAGGCCGAGGTGGGCAGGGGAGGGGATGGGAGCGTGGAGCGCGCGGCGGCGGGTGATGGTCTGCGCGAGCTCGAGGGCGAGGTCGGCCTGTCCGGCGGCGCGCAGGCGGGCGAGGGCGCGGGGGAGCAGCGCGAGCAGGGCAGTGGCCTTGCCGCGGGAGCGCGCGCCGAGCTGGTCGACCACGGAGCCGAGCGAGGAGCGATCGCCGAGGAGGAGGGCGAGGAGGAGGGACTGCTCGAGCAGGCGGAGCTCGGTGGGGAGCCGGTGGCGAGAGAGGACGCGGACGACCGAGGCGAGGAGGACGCGGGCCTCGGTGCGGGGCAGGGTGGCCAGGAAGGGGAGCAGGCCGCCGAGGGTGCGGGCGTCGCGCTCGGGGTGGCGTGCGCGCCCGGCGAACTGGAGGAG
>CAZAIE010000064.1:0-14128 GCA_964485035.1 uncultured Myxococcaceae bacterium
CTGCTCGCGCCTGGACTCCCCCGTGACGGCAGGCACACCGACGCTCCCGGCAGTCCTGGCCCACCTCGAACGGGCGAAGGCGCTGCGGTGGCCCACGCAGGCGGGCGACCTCGCGCGCCTGGCCGGCCGCTGGGACGAGGCCTTCCTCGCGGCAAGGCAGAAGGTCTGCTCCAGCGCCCCGTCCCCGGACCCGTGGGTCGATGGCGCGGCGCTCGGTTGCCTGGAGGCGGCGCAGGCCGCCCGGGGCGGCTGGACGCGCTCCGCCCTGGCCGACGGGGCCTCGGTCGAGGAGCTGATCACCGCGGGGGTGAGGCTGCCGCGGCCGGGGGAGTGCAGCGACGTGACCCTGCTGCTCTCGCGCCGCGCCGCCGGCCTGGTCGGCCCGGGGACGAACGCGGCGCTCCGCGACCGCCTCGCCTATGCCCAGGGACTGCACGACCAGCTCAAGGAGCGGGAGGTGGTCCCCCTGGTCCCGAAGCTGGTGGCCGAGGCGCGGGCCTCGGGAGCGCCGGGGCTCCTGGCGCGTGCGCTGGGGCTGGAGTGCATGGTGCAGACTCACGAGGACCGGGTGGCGGCCTTTCCGGTGTGTGCCGAGGCCTACCGGCTCTACGAGCGGGCCGGGCTCGACGAGGAGGCGGCCGAGGTGGCCTCGTTCGCGGTGATGGCCGCCGCGGCGATGCCCGGCGAGTCCCCGCAGCTCTGGCACGACCTGGCGAAGGCCAAGCTGGAGCGCATGGGGAACCCGCCGGCGCGACAGGCGGAGCTGCGCAACCGCTGGGGCTCCGCGCTCTGGGAGGTGGGCCGGCTGGAGGAGGCCCACGCCGAGTTCTCCGAGGCGCTGAAGCTGCGCGAGTCGATCTACGGGGAGGCGCACACGCTCACCGCGTCCATCGCCGCGAACCGGGCCATCGCCCTCACCGAGCTGGGCCGCTTCGCCGAGGCGCAGCAGATCTTCGAGAAGTACCTGGCCATCCAGGACGCGCTGCTCCCCAAGGGCGACCCGCAGCGGCTGCGCGTGCTGGCGCCGCTGGGCTACACGCTGCACGTCCTGGAGGACTGGCAGGCGCTGCTCCCAGTGGCCGAGGAGATCCTCGCGCTGCGCGAGGCGGAGCTGGGCCAGGACGCCCAGGGCTACGCGGCGCACGCCTGGAAGGCCTTCGCGCTCCAGGGACAGGGGAAGGCAGAGGCCGCGAGGGTCTCGCTCGCCCGGTCCCTCGCGCTGGCGCAGGCCCGGCACGAGCCGGCCGACCCGCGGATGGCTGCGCCGTGGATGTACGTCGGGGAGTTCGCCCTGCGCGGCGGGGCGCCCCGCGAGGCCGTGGCCGAGCTGGAGAAGGCCCGCGCGCTCATCCCCGTGACCGACGAGGTGGAGGCCACCACCCGCATCTCGGCGGGGGGACTGCTCGCGCTCGCGCTGTTCGATGCAGGGGAGGACTCCCGGGCGAAGCAGGCGGCCCTGGAGGTGCTGGGCGACGCCCGCGCAAAGCCGCTGCGGCTGGTCCGCGCCCGGGCGGAGTGGACCCTGGCCCGGCTCGCGGCCAAGGCTGGCGACCTGGCCCAGGCGGCCACCCGCGGCGAGGAAGCTGAGCGGCTCGCGCAGGACACCAAGGTCCTCAACGGGCAGATCGCCGCGTGGCGCGCGGGGCAGCAGGCCCGCCCCTGACCCGGGACCCAACGAAGGCCTAGGCACCGCGGGCGGTCCCGTGGAGAATGCCGCCCCCTTTCCTGGAGGCCCCGTGCGCCTGGTGATCCTCGACTTCGATGGAACGATGACCGATGCGGAGGCCGAGGGCCGGCCCTTCGTGCAGGGCTACCTCGAGGACCTCGCTGCGCTGGTCGGCCGTCCGCTGCCCGAGATCCAGGCGCTGGCCACGCGGTACGAGGCGGACGTGATGGCCGCGCCGCACGCGTACGGCTGGCTCTGGAAGGGCAACATCGTGGCCCCGGCGACGGTGGACCCCTACGTGCGCATCATGCCGGTCGCCCGCAAGATCCTGGACGCCTGCTCGGCCTTCACCAACGAGGGCGAGCGCGAGCGCCTGCTGGACGCCGTGCTGTTCAAGTACAACTACCGCAAGACCGTGCGCGCCTTCCGGCCCCACGCCGCCGAGGCGCTGGCCGCCCTCGAGCGCTACGAGACGTGGGTGGTCACCAACGCCCACGTCGAGCCGGTGAAGGCGAAGATCGCCGAGCTCGAGGCGCAGCGCGGGGTCGGCTCGCTGGCCTGGCTGTCGGATCGGGTGATCGGCCGGGCGCTGAAGCAGGTGGTCGAGGACGGCGACGCTTCGCTTCCCCGGGAGCTCGCGCTGCCTGGTCTCGACCGCCCCGTGCTGGTCCGCCGGCCGCACTACCAGGAGGTCCTCGAGCGGCTGAAGGGCCACCGGCCGTGGGACGAGGTGACCGTGGTCGGCGACATCTTCGAGCTCGACCTCTCCCTGCCGCTGACGCTGGGTGCCAGGGTCGTCCTCGCTGCGAACCGCTTCACCCCCCCTTGGGAGAGGGCCTTCGTCAGCGCCCACCCGCGCGCGAAGCTCATCGAAGACCTTCGCGATCTGCCTGGAGTGGTTGAATAACCTAGTCGTTACGTGATGTTACGGATCGTTCAGGAAGGCCCTCCAGGGCTCCTGGGGGCCCTTCCTGGCCCCTCGAAAGACCCCAGCGATATTGAAATACCGATCCCCCAGCCTCGACCTCAGGGCGGGGCTTCCAGGGGCCTTCCCGGGCCTTTTCGGGGTTTTCAAACGTCAGACTGGTCCTCCCGGAGCCCAGGTGTGCGGTGATCACACCTACATGAACGCCAGCTTGGGGGGTCAGCCGATCTTCAGTTCGATGCCCTCGCGGGCGCCGAAGACAGCACAGCCCGAGCCGTGCTCCACCGCGCGCCGGGCGCACTTCGCCACGAGGGCGTCCACGTCCACGTCCGAGTGCATCGGGTCGTGGTGGGTGATGGCGAGCTGCTTCACCTTCGCCGCCACCGCCAGGTCGAGCACGGTCGTCGCGCGCGGGTGTCCCCAGCCGACGCGCCGCGGGTACTCCTCGTCGGTGTACTGGCCGTCGGCGATGAGCAGGTCGGCGTCGCGCGCGAAGGCCACCATCGCCTCCGGGACCTCCCTCAGCACGCGCGAGTTCTGGGCCGACTCCTTGGCGTTGGTCAGCCCCTGGTCGATCTCGTTGTCGGTCATGTAGACGACCTTGTGGCCGCCGTGCTCGAAGGCGAAACCCAGGCTGCCCTCCGGGTGGATCTGCGGGAGCAGCGAGACGCGGATGCCCCCCACCTCGGTGCCGCCGGTGGGGTCGAGGTCGTTGGCGATGACCTTGCTGCCCAGCGAGCTGAAGGTGACCGGGAAGTAGCTGGACTGCATCTGCCCGGAGAGCAGGTCGTGGATGGTCCGGTCGCCCTTCGCGGCGCCGTAGACGTGCAGCGTGGTCGCTGGCGAGTAGGCGGGGGTGAAGAACGGGAAGCCCTGGATGTGGTCCCAGTGCGGGTGGCTGAAGAACAGGTGCAGGGTCAGCGGCCGCGGGCCGAACCGTCGCGCGAGGTCGATGCCCAGCTCTCGCAGTCCGGTTCCGCCGTCGAGGATGAGCAGGTGCTCCTCGCAGCGGATCTCGACGCAGGGGGTGTTGCCGCCGTAGCGCTGCGTCCGGTGGCCGGGGGTGGGGATGGAGCCGCGCACGCCCCAGAACTTCACGTACATCGGCATCAGCGCCCCTCGCGGAACACGAAGACGAGCTCGCCCAGCTGCAGCTTGTCGCCGTCCCGCAGCGTTGCGGAGTGGACCTTCAACCCGTTGAGATAGATGCCGTTGCGGCTGTCCAGGTCCTCGACGGTCCACTCGCTCTCCACGCGCGTGAGCGCCGCGTGGCGCCGCGAGAGCTCGGCGGAGTCGATGGACACGTCGGCGGTCCGCCCCCGGCCGATGAACAGCCTCTCCCGCGAGAGCGGGTAGGCGTTCGGAGCGCCCGGGCCCTTCACCAGGTCGAGGCTGGCGAGGTGGAGCGCCTCGGCGAGCACCTCCGGACGGATCTCCTTCCGGATGGTGGTTGGTTCGTCGTCGGCCGACGGGAGCTGGAGGGAACGTTTCGACATCGGCTCCTATTCCATCACCAAGCGAGGGGCGGAAGTCCAGCCCCCGCCGCGCGCACTTCCTCTTGACGTCCTGTCACGTTCCGCTCCGGGAGAAGCGACAGGTTGGCGCATGCGACCGGCCCGTGCCTGCGCGCACCGAGGAGCGTCGGGGCTGGCGTCTGGGTTGCAGCGCCGAAGGGCATGGAACTCCGAGGTGGGTGGAGAGCTGCGGCACGAGCGGCGGCGCTCGTGGGGTGTGCGGCGGCGCTGGCGGGGACGCGGGGCGCGGTCTTCGCGTGGCGTCAGTCGGGGCGCTACCCGTGGGACGCCTGGGCCTCGGACGCAGCGGCGCTGCTCGTCGTGGCCCTGCTGGTCCGCGGCCTCGACCTGGTGCTCGACCGCGCCGCCTCCTGGCTGCAGCGCCGCGCCTCCGTCCTGACGAGGCTCCTGCGGGTGGGGGTGCTCCTCGCGGCGGTCGGGCCGGTGGCCTTCGTCGGCGCGCAGTTGCACCCCCCGCGGGTGGCGCCGACCACGACGCCGGCGAGCGTGGGGCTGGCCTTCGAGAGCGTCCACCTCGACTCCGGGGGGCTGCGGCTCGCGGGCTGGTGGATCCCGCCGGCAGAGCCGCGGCAGGCCCCGGCGGTGGTGGTGCTGGTGCACGGGCTGGGGGCGAACCGGGCGGCGGTGCTCTGGCCGGCGCTGGCGCTGCACCGCGCCGGGTTCCATGTCCTCGCCATCGACCTGCGCGCGCACGGGGACAGCGAGGGCTTGTTCTCGACCCTGGGCGAGCGCGAGGCGCAGGACGTGCGGGCGGCCCACGACTTCGCCGCGCTGCGGGTTCCCGGGGCGCGGGTCCAGGCGGTGGGCTACTCCATGGGCGCGAGCGCCGTGTTGCGCGCGGCCGCGCGGGACGGCCTCTTCGAGAGCGTGGTGGCGGACTCGCCCTATGCGCGCCTGGAGCACGTGGCCCAGGAAGGGTTCCTGCGCCACCTCGGGCCGCTCGCTGGCCCGGCGTGGTCGATGCTGCGCGGCGTCGGCCTGTGCTTCGGAGTGGACGCCGAAGCGGGGCAGCCTGACGAGGCAGCGCGGTCCTGGCGGGGCCAGCGGCTGCTGCTCATCCACGGGACCGGCGACCGCACCATCCCCGCTAGAGAGTCCGAGGCCCTCTACTCCCTGGTCCCGAATGGCCGCGCCCGGCTCTGGCTCGAGCCGGGCGCGGCGCACATCGCAGCGATGAGCCGCCCGGGCTACGCCGAGCGGCTCGTTGGCTTCCTGGAAGGACGGTGACGTCAGCGGGGTCCACCGTCGACCCGGTCCACGTCCACTCGGTTCAGCTCCCCAGCTTCGCCTGCAGCCACGACGCGGCGCGGTTCGCCAGTGAAGGCCGCTCGCCGGTCTGCACGAAGAAGGCGTCGCGCAGCGGCTTGGTGAGCTTGCGCGCCGCGAGGATGAGCGCGTTCTTGTCCTTGAACTCGAACCGCTCCGAATCCATGTTCGCCATGATCGCGTAGAACAGGTTCCCCGCGGTGTAGTCGGCGTCCACCACCTTGTGCGTGAACCACGTCAGCGCGGGTGGCACGTTCAGCCAGGGCCGGTACGGGCTCGCGTCGCCAACGAAGTCGATCTCCGGCTTGCCCATCTGCTGGACCGCGAGGTCCATGTACTGGCTGATGAGCGGGTCGATGCCCATCTTCGTCGCGCCCACCCAGTCCAGGGCCACCAGGCTCCTGCTGCCGAGCATCGTGTGCGTCTCGTTCGGGAGCGGGTCGGCAAAGACGCCGAAGGGGCCGTCCGCGCTGAGGTACGCGTCGATGAGCCCGAAGTGGACCGGGAACGCCTTCAGCCACTGCAGCGTGGTCCGGTAGATGCCGCGCTTGCAGTGGTACTCCTTGAACTTCGCCCCCATTGGCAGCGTCCCGTACACGTTCTTCAGCGCCAGCGTGTAGTACGCGTAGGCGTGCGTCTTGTTGTGCGCGAACGAGATGCGGAAGTCGGCGTCGCGCCAGGTCAGGGGCACGGGGTGCTTCCCCAGCGGCTCGCCGAAGTCGAGCTCCACCGAGGCGTCCAGCGTCAGGTCCACCACGTCGTAGACCTTCTCGCCCGCGGCGTCCTTCCCGTCGAAGCCCAGGTACTCGGCCATCTCGGCGACCGAGCGCTTGGTGAAGTACTCCCCGTAGGAACTCTGCGCCTCGACCACCGTGACGCGGGTGTAGCCGCGGTCGTGCAGGTGCCGCGCGAGGTGCGCGACCAGCCCCGGGTCGGTGAACGTCGACGGGTCGTGCTTGCTGTACGAGAACATGAAGTTCGGCTTGATCACGACGTGGAAGTCCGCCCGGGGGCGCCCTCCGCACGCCGCGTCGATCGTCGAGTCGAAGCCGGTCTCGGCGAGGACCCGGTCGAGCGCCCGGAACTTGTCGGCGTCGTGGAACGCGGCGACCCGCGCCTTCTCGCTGCTCCCGATGGGCTCCAGCCGCAGCGTGCGCATGTCCTCCTCGAGCGCGAGCAGCTTCTTGCCGGTGCGGTCGGCGACCTCGACCACGTTGCGCTGGAAGATCGCGGTGGGGAAGTGGTCGTTGTCCACCTGCAGGAGCGGCGGCCCCAGCTTCACCAGCCGCTCGGCGACGTCGGAGCTGTCCGGGACGGCGCCGCGCAGCGGACGGATGCGCCGCCCCGAGGCGTCGGACTCCACCTCGGCGCTGGCCATGCGGCCGATGAGCGCGCCCACCAGCGCGTCGAGGTGGTCCTTGGCCCAGTCGATGCGCTCGTTGCGCATGGTCCGCGCGTCGATCTGTACGCGGTCGGTGCGCGTCTCCGGGTCGATGGCGCAGAGGTAGTGGTACAGCAGCGTCGGCTCGCGCACGTTGCGGAAGGTGGAGCGCTCGGCCTCGCCGAACGAGGTCGCTTGCACCACGGTCCAGGTCTCGTCGGGGCTGCCGGGCCTACTGAGCGTGAACGAGCCGCCCAGCCCGTCGACGGTGTACGGCGTGATCCAGATGCCCAGCGGGTGCGCCGCCGGCAGCACGTCGTGCACCACGTCGGCGAGCTTGGTGGTCCACGACGGCAGGTGCGCCGAGAGCTCGCGGAAGGGGAACCCGGCGCGCTCGTGCTCCTTGGGGACGAAGGTCAGGTCCAGCTTCACGCGGCAGCGCGTCAGCCCCGGGGCCGCCTTGCGCATCTGCGTGAAGGAGGTGGCGGTCCCCGAGACCTCGAAGACCGGGCCGTCGTAGCGGCCGTGGCCGCACTCGACGTCCACGTCCAGGCCCGAGAGCACGCGGTCGGTGATGGCGTAGCGTCTCCAGCCGCCGGCGCCGTCGCCCAGCAGGAGCAGCACGTCCCAGAAGATCTCCCCGTCGCCCCAGGGGAAGTTGCGGTCGTGCACGCCGGTGACCAGGAAGAAGGGCCGCTCGGTCGCTCCGCAGCGCGCCGTGCCCTGGACCGCGAGGTTCTCGTACTGGGTGTCGTAGACCGGGTCGACCTTGCGCAGGTACTCGTCGCGCAGCGTCCCATACGCGAAGGACAGGAACGCCAGCCGCGCGGCAATGGCGGTCCACGGCGTCTTCGCGCCGGTCACCTTCATCGAGGCGACGAAGGAGGGCAGGTCCTTGAGCAAGAAGCGCATCTCGCCGCTCGCCCAGACCGTCCCTGTCTCCGGGGTGCCCTGGTAGATCGTCGTCGCCAGGCGCGTCATGTCGTCGACGATGTCGAAGCCCGGGTCGTCGCGGAGCGTCTTCTCGCCGTAGAGGGTGTAGGCCTTGCCGTCGGAGCCGTCGAAGCCGAAGCGATAGATGAGCTTGTACTGGGCCGTCTGCGGGTCGGGGCGGAAGAGGTAGAAGACCCCGTCCTTCATCGGGAGGCCGCTGCCGAGCGGGGCGTAGTCGAGGGTGCCCTCGAGGCCGGCGCGGTGCTCGCCCACGCGCATGAAGTCGTGCAGGTCGGCGACCTTCACCTGGGCAGTGAAGCGGATGGGAACGGCGCCGGCCTCGCCCACGTGCGTGACCTTGCCGGACATCTCCTCGTCGAAACGGATCCCCACTCCCTGCAGCGTCGGCATGTCGTCGTCCCCTCGGAGGTGGCGCCGCGGCGAGAGTGCGCGCGGGCGCCAAGAGTTGTACCGAAGCCGGACGCCCTGGGGAAAGGTCGCTCTGCATGGGCCGGGCAGCACCCTGCGACGGGCCGGCGGCGACGCAAGCCCTTGGATTCCGGGCGCTTGGCCTCGCGCTTGCGGGCGAACTTGGGGCAGGGGAGAACTCGGGAGTCGCTCGGGACGAGAATGGATAGCCGGTGTCGTGGTGCCACGAAGGGCCAAGCCAGGAGGTCGTCGATGCTGCGCCAGGTCTCCCAGATCCTCGTTGCCTTCGCCGTCGTGCTCGGGTCAGCCCCGTCGTTCGCCGACGAGGACGCCTCGACGATTTCTCTGGGTCTGGGGATCCAGAAGGTGATCAACGTCCCCAACATCGCCCGCATCGCGCTCGGCAACCCCGACGTGGCCGATGTCCGGCCGCTGGGCCAGAACCAGGTCATCCTCCTGGGCAAGGCCGAGGGCCGGACCACGCTCCTGGTGTGGAAGGCGAGCGGAGCGCGGCTCTCGTATCTCCTGAACGTGACCAAGAAGGACGCGGACAAGGTCATCGAGGAGATCAAGGAGCTGCTGCGCGACCCCGAGGGCATCACCCTGCGCAAGATCGGCGACCGCATCTACATGGAGGGGTACGCCTACACCGACGAGGACGCCGAGCGCGTGCAGGCGGTGACCCGGCTCTACGGACAGGTGACGAGCTTCGTGAAGATCGCCCCCGGCGCGAAGCGCCGCCTCGCCGCCGACATGAATGCCGCCCTGCAGCGCGCGGGGCTGCGCAACGCGCGGGCCGTGCTCGTGGGCAGCACCATCTTCCTCGAGGGCAGCGTGGATTCGAAGGAGGAGCTCGACCAGGCGGAGCGCATCGTCAAGGCGATGGGCGCCAAGTAGCGCCGCGCCGAGAGGTTCCGGGCCCGGTCCACGAAGTGGATCGGGCTCTTTCCGTCTCGGGGGCAGTTGTGGGAAGGTCGGTCGCCCTGGCCCGGCCCTCGTTGTGTGGAGGACCACCCCGATGCGCCCATTGATCGTCGTCACCCTCGCACTGGCCTTCGGGGCCTGCGGGCCGGAGGAACTGCCGCTCGCGAGCCAGCGGCAGGGGCTCACCAAGGTCCAGTCCTTCGGTACCAACCCCGGCGGCCTTGCGATGTACCTCTACGAACCCGCCGGCATGCCAGCGTCCGCCGCGCCGGTGGTGGTGGCGCTGCACGGCTGCGCGCAGACCGCCGAGGACTACGTCGCCGCCGGGTGGAACGGGCTCGCGGACCGGCTCAAGTTCTACGTCGTCTACCCGCAGAAGACGTTCTCGATGGGCTGCTTCGCGTGGAGCGATCCGGCCAACCAGGTGCGGGGCGGTCCCGAGTCGCTCTCGGTGAAGCAGATGGTTGACCACCTGGCCACCCTGCACCCCGTGGACACCGCGCGGGTGTACGTGACCGGGCTCTCGGCCGGCGGGGCCATGACCGTGGTGATGCTCGCGACGTACCCGGACGTGTTCGCCGCGGGCGCGTCGATCGCAGGGGTGCCCTTCGGCTGCGACGTGGGGTGCATGCTCGGTCCCAAGGCCCGCTCGGCGCAGGGGTGGGGCGATCTGGTGCGGGCGGCGTACCCCGGCCACACCGGAGCCCGTCCGCGGCTGTCCGTCTGGCATGGCACCGCGGACGGGGTGGTTCTCGCGGTGAACCTGGAGGAACTGGTCGAGCAGTGGACCAACGTGCACGGCCTCGACGCCGTCCCCGAGAGCACCTCGACGCTCGGCGCAGCGACGCGGCGCGAGCACCGGTCCGGGAGCGAGACGCGGGTGGAGTCCTGGACGATCGACAAGATGGAGCACGGGACGCCCGTCGCGCCCGTCCAGGGCTGTGGGCAGGCTGCGCCGTTCGTGCTCGACGTGGGGCTCTGCTCCACCGAGCACGCGGCACGGTTCTTCGGGCTCCTGGGCGAGCCGGGTCCGGGGGCGGATGCGGGCGTGGCCGGCGCGGACGCTGGCCCTGACGCCGCCGCCGAGGGGCTCCCCAAGCTCCCTGGGCGGTGCGGGTGTGCGACGACCGAAGCCGCCATCGGGCCAGGCCTGCTCGTGGCACTCGCGTGGATCCCACGACGTCGCCGCGAGTGAGCCAGCGTCGACCCTGTCCACCGTGCGGTCCTACGGCTTCCCGCCCTCGGACTCGTGGACCCCGGCGTGCGGCCTGACCGCGGGACGCAGGAAGCGGAACAGGCCCAGCTGGTGGCGGAACACCCACGAGCCCCAGAGCACGAAGCCGATGGCCATGAACTCGGTCACTTCTTCCCACGCGTCTGCCCAGAGGATGCGGTCGCGGAAGGTGTGGAAGAGGAAGAACCGCAGGAGCGTGAAGCTGGCGAAGCCGACGCCTGCGAAGAAGAACGGCTGCGACCAGCGGAACGTCCGCCGTCCGCCCAGCAGCAGCGCGAACGAGACCAGGAGCAGCGCGCACGCGAGGAGCGGGTACACGCGGAACTCGGCGATCTGCAGCTCGGTCGAGACCTGATTCAGGACCACCGAGTCGAAGATCTGGAACTCCAGCTTCAGCGGGAGGATGGGCCCGCCCAGCGGCAGCAGCGCGCACGCCGCGGTCACCGGCGCCAGCACGAGGAACAGCCGCTGCAGGCCGCAGGGCACCGGGTCCCGCTTCCAGCACCGGCCGCAGAACCGTTGCACCGCGCACGCCGCGGCAGGGTCCTCGTAGCGCAGCACGCGGTCGTCCACGAGCAGCGCGAGGCCCCAAGGCACGAGCATTCCCATGCCGATCATCCCCAGCCCGTGGAGCAGCTCGATGGAGTCGTTCCCCCCCGCGGCGAAGATGAAGTTCGCGGCGCACATCCCCTCGCCGAAGAAGAACGCCAGCATCCCCTGGCGCACCAGCACCAGGCCCCGCTCGCGCGAGCGCCACAAGAGCGCCGCCGCGACCAGCGAGAGCAGCATGTACGTCGCCTTCACCCCGATGCCGACCACCACCGTCATCACCTGCTCGAAGAGCGTCGCCGGGGCGCGGATGGGGGCGCGCTGCTCGGGTGCGATGGGCTCCCCCGGTCCGGAATCCACGCCGCCGGTCCAGGCGCGCATCCCGCCCGCGAGGTTGTAGACGCGGGTGAACCCGCGTCGCCGCGCGACCTCCCCGGCTATCTGCGAGGTGCTCCCGCGCGTGCAGACCACCAGGACCGGGTGCCGGGGGGGGAGCTCCAGCCGCGAGAGGTAGCCGTCCACCTCGTCGAACGCGAGCCGCCTCGCTTTGGGAAGGTGACGCGCCTCGAACTCCGCCTGGTCCCGCACGTCGAGCACCACCGGCGCGGGCGTCTCGGCGAGCAGCGCGGCCGCGGCGGCCTGGTCGACGTCGGGGACCGACCCGTAGCAGCCGGCGGCCAGCGCCAGCGCGAGCGGGGCCCAGCAGCGCCTGTCCATGGCTTCTCCCGCCGCGTCAGTGCGGCTTCACCGAGATGAGGAACTCCTTGAGCTGCCGCGCGCGGGGAGGCTGGTACATGGACTCCGCGAAGCCCCGGCAGCTGGTCCAGCACTGGGCGCAGTCGCGGGTGCGCTGCCGCTCGATGAGCTTCCCGTAGATGGCGTGCACGTCCTCGCGCAGGAGGTTGCCCACCGGCTCGTCCAGCGTCTCGGTGCAGCGCGCGACGTTGCCCTTGTTGTCGATGTTCATCAGCAGCTTGCCCGTCTGGCAGTTGCCGATGCCGCCCTGCGCGATGGCCTGGTCCATGCGCTCGAGGTAGCTGGTGAGCGAGATGAACTCCGGGTACCGGCGCTTCAGGTCCAGCAGGTGCCGGGTCACGCTCTGGTCCGGGAGGCGGCGGGCCTTGGTGCCCCGGTTCCACGAGTAGAGGTTGACCATGTAGGTCACGCCCAGCTCGCGCGCGAGGCGGATCAGCGGCTCGATCTCGTCGAGGTTGTCGTCCATGAGGACGGTGATCATGTGCACGCGGTTGGTGCGGCTCTTGCGGTACCGGTTGAGCAGCTCCAGCGCCCGGACCGCGCGGTCCCACGAGCCCTTGGCCCCGCGCTGCGCGTCGTGCTTCTCGGGGCTCGCGTAGTCGACCGAGACGGAGATCTCCTGCAGCCCGGCGTCCGAGAGGTCCTTGGCCAGGCTCTCGTTCACGAACCAGCCGTTGGTGATGAGGATGGGGAGGTGGTTCTCCTGGTTGAGGACGCGCACCACCTCGCACAGGTCCTCGCGGATGAGCGGCTCACCGCCGGCCAGGCTGATGATGAGCGTCCCCAGCTCGTTGAGCTTGCGACCGATGAGCCGGATGTCCTCGAGCGAGAGCTCCTCGGCCTTGCGGTGCTCGGTCTTCCAGAAGTCGCAGATGGCGCACTTGAAGTTGCAGCGGTAGGTCACCTGCAGGTTGCAGTGGATGGGCCCGCCGCCCAGCAGGTTCTTCATCAGGCGGGCGCTGCGGTACCCGTAGTGCAGCCCCTTGTCGATCCGCTCGCGCATGCTCGCCTCGGTGAAAGCGTTGGAGCCCGGACGATAGGCGAGCGCTCTCGGCAGCGGCAAGCCACCCGGCTCAGCCGGTCAGCGGGAGCGGATGGCCCGGTAGAAGTCCTGGGCGGAGCGGGCGAACCCGGTCGGGCCGGCGAGGATGTCCCCCAGGCCGCGGCAGCTGGTCCAGCACTGGCCGCAGGGGTTGGTGCGGGTCCGGTCGCGCAGCGCGTCGACGATGGTGTCGGCGGAGTCGGTGAGCAGGCTCGCCACCGGCCGCTCGAGGCTGTCGATGCACAGGCTGACCTGGCCGCGCTCGTCCACGTTGAAGAAGGTCTGGCCCGCGTGGCAGGCGGGGACCCCGTGGTTGCGCACCGCCTCGTCGAAGCTCGAGAGGTAGTCGGTCATGGGGACGAAGCTGTCCGGGTGGTGCGCCTTGAGCTGGCGCAAGAACTCGGTGACCGGGCGCTCGGGCGAGCGGCGGGGCAGGCGGCCGCGGCGGTCGCTGTAGAGGGAGAGCTCCACCGAGACGCCCAGTTCCTCGGCCAGCAGCACCAGGCGCTCGATGTCGTCGAGGTTGTCCTCCAGGAGCATCGCCAGCGCGTGGACCCGGTGTCTGCGGTCGGGGCGGGTGTCGCGGAAGTGCTCCAGCGCCCGCACCGCGCGGTCGAAGGCGCCGGGGCGGCCGCGCAGCGCGTCGTGGCGCGAGGCGGTGGCGTAGTCCAGGGAGACGTGCACGTCGCCCATCCCCGCGTCGTAGAGGGCCTGGGCCTTCTCGCGGGTGACGTGCCAGCCGTTGGTGATGATGGAGAAGAAGTGGTCGCGCGAGAGGATGCGGGCGATCTCGGGGAGGTCCTCGCGCAGCAGCGGCTCGCCTCCGGACATGGAGATGGCGAGCGGGGCCAGCGGCCGGAGCGTGTCCGCCGCCACGCGGATCTGCTCCAGGTTCAGCTCGTCCGCGGCGCGGTGGTCCTCGCGCCAGAAGAGGCAGGTGCTGCAGCGGAAGTCGCAGCGGTAGGTGACCTGCCAGTTGCAGAGGAAGAGCCGGTTGCCGATGACGTTGCCGAGCAGCCGGCTCCCCTTGGCGAGGAAGCCCAGCTCGGAGCCGAGTTGGTCGAGGGCGCGCATCGCGCGGCATTGTAGCGCCGCTGGGTGGGGGAGGGGCGCCGGCATTTTCGAACCCTGGCATCCTTGGGCCGTGCGCCCCTACTACGACCACGAGGCCGCGTATCGACGGATCGCCGAGCAGGGCGGCGAGAGCGAGCTCGACGCCGAGCTGGAGTCCGCGGGCTTCCACATCCTGCTGCGCGAGCGGCGGGAGGACCTGGAGTCTGCGATTGGCGACAGCCTGGTGCGGGTGGCCCGACGCAGACAGTAGTCAGGGTGCGTCCAGCTCACGCTGGATCAGCGTCGAGGCGATGCGGAGCGCCTTCAGCCGGCGGGTGAGGAGCGTGTGCTGCGAAGTGCCCGGCCGGAGCTTGGGCATGACCTTCTCGCACTTGGCGATGGTCGAGGCGAGCGCGCGAAGGGCCTCTTCCAGGT
>CAZAIE010000065.1:0-14084 GCA_964485035.1 uncultured Myxococcaceae bacterium
GCTGCGCACCGGGCGGGGCTGGTGCACCGGGACTTCAAGCCGGAGAACGTGCTCCTCGGACCGGACGACGTGCCGCTGGTGGCCGACTTCGGTCTCGCGCGGGCGTCGCTCGCTCCCTCGTCTCCGGAGGATCTGCCGGGCTCGGTGACCTTCCCCGCGGGCACTCCGGGGTACATGGCCCCGGAGCAGTACGCAGCGCGCTCGGACCTCCGCTCGGACGAGTTCGCCTTCTGCGTCTCGCTCTGGGTGGCGCTGACGGGGATGAAGCCCTTCCCTCCGGAGAAGGGCTTGGAGGGGCTGCGCCAAGAGCCGCAGGGCCAGCTGCCGCGGGGGCTTTCGCGGCGGGCGCGGAGGGCCATCCTCCGGGGGCTCTCGTTCCGGCCGGAGCAGCGGTTCCTGTCAATGGAGGCGCTGCTCGAGGAGCTGCGCCCCAGGCCTTTCCCGGCGGGACTGGTCGTCGCTGGGGCGGTCGCCATCGCCACCGGGGCGGTGCTCGCGGGCGCGGGGCTGCAGGCGCTTCGGCCAGCGGAGGTGGCCCAGCAACCGGTCGGTGAGCGAGCAGTGGCGGTCGCGGCCCGGTCGGACGCCGGGGCTGCGGACGCTGGCTCGCAGCTCGACTGGGATGCTGGGGCGCCTGTGGCCGGAGCGACTGCGGACGCGGGTGAGGGCGCTCGAGCACCGAAGGCTGCGCTCCCGACGGTCCGCAGTCCCAAGAGGCCCGCCGCGAAGGGGCTGATCGTATTGCGAGTCAACCCGTGGGCAGAGGTCCTCCTGGATGGCAGGAAGGTGGGGACCACGCCGCTGCCTCCGCTGGCTGCCACACCTGGCCGACACGAGGTGGTGCTCGAGAACCGGGAGCTCGGCGCGCGGCAGGTGCTCACGGTCTTGGTCATGGAGGGACGGGAGTCGGTGATCCGGGCGAACCTTCTCAAGTAGGCGTCGAACCTGGCAGCCAAGGCCCACTCGTTTGGGGGGGGCGGACTGTGTCGGCCGAGTCTGGCACCGCGCCGGGGCCCAGGCAGTCGCGGCCAAGTCTGGCACCGCGCCAGGGCAGACAGCCGCGCCCGAGTCTGGCACCGCGCCAGGGCAGACAGCCGCGCCCAAGTCTGGCACCGCGCCAGGGCAGACAGCCGCGCCCAAGTCTGGCACCGCGCCGACAGGCAGTCACCAGTCCCCTTGGTCCACCTAGCCGCAGATTCGTGACGGACGTCACATGGCCGATTCCGAAGGCGTCTGCAGTGCCTTGAAACCGGCGAACAGACTCGGGAAGGGCTCTGGAAGGCTGTCCCTGAGGTCGAGGGCAGGGGGGCGCTATTGTAATAGGGCTGGGGTACCGAGCGGCCTTCCCGTGGCCACCATGGAGCCTGGAAGGGGTGTTTCTGCAGTAGGCCAAATGCCTGAATTCTATGGCGTATTCAGAGACCTGGAACCCGAGGCCAGGGGCGGATTCCGAAAACTTAATTGATTTCAGATGCTTACGTTTAACTCATTGAAATCGCTCGTGAAGTCTTGGGATCAGCGGGGCTTGGAGCAGTGCCAGGCTTCACTCGTTTGGGGCAGATTCCAAGACAGCCCGCTCGCACGGGGCGAGCGGGCTGTGTGTCCGCGAGCCGACTACCGCTCCAGCCAGCCCATCACCGCCTCCGGAGTCAGGCTCGGCTCCGAGCCTCGAGGAGCGTCCGCCACGAGGCAGATGCCACCGCGGCTGAGCGAGCGGATCCCGGTCTCTCCGGGAGCAGGGATGCCGTTGGGCGCCGAGGGCCAGGAACTCGCGTCGGCCGGGTGCCAGTTGTAGATGCCGGTCGGGCGGAGCTGGTGGCTCTGGTTGCTCAGGTTGTGGCCGATGGGGCGGTTGGTGACGCTGACGACGGGGCTTCCGCCCTTCTCCCAGGAGTTGCCCACCTTGTGCCAGACCTTGAGGAACGGCTGGTGCTGCTTGTCGGGACCGATGCGGAAGTTGACCACCAGCTTGTGGTGCTCCATGGGCGCGGCGTCGCCGAAGAAGAACTCGTCGTAGGTCGCCCGCGGGTTCCCGCCGTTCGTCGGCGCCAGGGTCCACGAGCCGTTGGCGTTCACGGTGGTGGTGGAGCGGACCATCAGCTGGAACTGGCCCCGGCCGCCGGACTTGGGGACGAACGCCAGCGTGTACGGCGTGAGGCCGACGCTGCCGACGTTGACGTGGTGCAACCCGTGGATGCCGCCGAAGTCGGCGATCACCGCGGGGACGAACGAGAGGCCGCACCAGACCTCCTTGCCTGGGCCGATCTCCGAGGAGTAGGCGCCGCCGGGCGTGAAGCGGACCGTGCCCTCGCCGGTGCGCGGGTAGGACCTCGCGATGGTGGTCTGGAACACGTTCTTCCCCAGCACCGGGGAGAAGAGGCGCTGCACCGCCTTGTGGTTCGGGTTCGAGTCCACCTGCAGCCCGCTCTCCGGGATGTCGTGGATGAGGCCGAAGTGCGCCCCCGACGCCATGCCCGTGTAGTAGTCGAGGTACGAGGCCTGGGACGAGAAACCGAGGTCGGCGTCGTAGAGCATGCGCACGCGGTGGTCGCTGGCCACGACCGCGCCGGTGCTCGACGGCGGGCTGCCCGCGTCGGGGCCTGCGGCTGGCTGGCCCGCGTCTGCGGAAGAAGAGGAGGCAGAGCCGGGCACCCGGAAGCGGAGGGCGCCGCTCCAGGCCATGGCCACCTGTCCGGCGCGGACGTCGAGGCCGTCGAAGGCGGCCGCACCGTCACCGACGTCGTAGGTCACGTTCGCCGAGGCGGGAAGCAACTGGAGCCCGCCCACGGTGAGCGAGTCCACGTAGAGGTTGCGGTCCACCTTCGTGGCAGGATCCCAGCCGTCGTTGGTGAAGACGACATCGACGAGAGAGCCCGGCCGGAGCGTCGCAGAGAACGCGAAGTCGGCGGCGGCGTCGCTGCGGACCTCGACCACCGAGGGCGTGGCCACCACCCCGTCGACGCGGACCACCATCTTCGCGCCCACCCCGTCGAGCACGGTGGCGCGCGCCCGGACGACCACGCCCGGCAAGGCGAGTTCCGGGACCACGAAGTGGAGCGCGCCGGCGAACCCCATGGCGACCTGTCCCGGGCGCGTGTCGAGGCCATCGAAAGCCTTGGCCCCGTCGCCGACGTCGTAGGTCACGTTCGCGCCGGCGGAGGGCAGGGTCCGGCCGGCCACGGTGATCGACTCCACGTAGAGGTTCCGGTCCACCTTGGTGGTCGGGTTCCAGCCGTCGTTGACGAAGACGACGTCGACGGTGGAGTGGGTGCCGATGGCCGCTGTCTTGAACGAGTAGTCGGCGAAGGCCGTGCTGCGCACCTCCACGACGGCGGGATCGGCGACCACGCCGTCGACCCGCACCACCATCCGGGCGCCGACGTTGTCGAGGAGCGTCGCGCGCGCGCGGACCACCACGCCGGTCGCGACAGCGAACTGCGAGGAAGCCTGGGGCCACTCGTCAGGGCCGAACTCACCCTCGCCGCAGGCGGAGAAGAGAGCCAGGCCGGCGAGCATCGCGGCCGAAAGACTCGAGGGACGTGGAGCGTGCATGGACTACCTCCGGAACGGAAGCGGACCGGGATGGCCCGCCCTTCGCCGCCGGAACGCTGTTGCTCACCGAAAGTCGCAGCGATCCTCCCTCTCGTCCCAGACGTCCCGATCCGGGTCTCTGACGACCTCTCTTCGGCACTGACCTCAATTCGACCCGGGCGTGACCGGTCGCACAGCCGGAAATCCCCGGACCCACTAGAACGCCGCATCTTCAAACCGGCCGGAAGGCCAACTTCAGCAGGAGTGTGTATGCGTCAACTCATGGGTCTGTGTTTCGTGGCGGTGCTCGTCGGCTGCAGCAGCGGGACGACGGTGGTGGGGACGGCGGGCGAGTCGTGCACCCGGAAGTCGGACTGCGCGGACGGGCTCTTCTGCGTCAGCCAGCTCTGCACCTCCACCGCCCCAAGCGGCACCGGCAGCGACACCACGCGCCTGGGCCGCCGGGGCGAGTCCTGCACCGCCAACGCCGACTGCGCGGTGGGCCTGACCTGTGAGGTGGGCGGCAGCGAGGGCGGCCTGGTGGGCCGCTGCGACCTCGCCAGCTTCGGGCTCACCCCCACCGGCAAGGTCTGCTCGGCGGAGTGCAAGGCCGCCAGCGACTGCTGCGAGCTGCCGCTGGGCCTCTCGGGCGGGCCGAACAAGGCGGTCTTCCGCTCCTGCGAGGACCTCGCCGCGGTGTTCCCGGACGGCGTCAACAGCTGCGCCTCCGCCGGGGTCTACGAGAGCGAGTGCTTCTGGTACCAGACCTACTGCGCCGGCTGCGCCGACCGCTGGGCCTGCAACCAGGGCGCGTGCGAGTACGTGCGCACCTGCCGCCAGGACACCCCGGACATCCTCGACGGGTGCCCCTCCCAGAGCCGCACCGGCCGGTCGCTGCCCACCAACTGCAACTCCAGCAACAAGTGCGGCGCTGGCGCCGCCGCGGGCTGCAAGACCGACGCGGAGTGCGAGGACAAGCCGGTCTCGGACGACCCCACCGACGTCTGCTCGGCGAAGGAGTGCGTGTGCCTCGCCACCAACGGCCTGTGCTACCGCAAGTGCGAGCGCGAGCTCGACTGCGCCCAGGGCTACAGCTGTGACACCGCCAAGAAGGTCTGCGTCGCCAGCGGCGCCTGCGACAACGACCTGGTCTGCGCGCGCATGCTCCAGGACGTGACCGCCAAGTGCGTGGAGAAGGCCTGCCGCGTCCCCTGCCTCGACGACCAGGACTGCAGCCGCTCGGGCGGGCCCATGGGAGCCTTCTCCGGTCAGGTCTGCAGCAGCGGCTACTGCACCGACGTGGGCTGCAACTCCGACTCGGAGTGCGCCACCAGCGGCAAGGTGGGGCTGAAGCTCTTCTGCGCGACCAAGGCCACGGGCACCGCCGCGGCGAACTACTCCTCGGCGGTCACCAACTAGCAGCAGGTCGAAGCGGACACCGAAGCGGCGCCGGCCTCCTCGCGGGGGCCGGCGTCGTGTCGTTTGGGGCGGGCGCGCGGCCGCCGGGTTAGAGTCCTGGGCAGCATGGACTCTCTGGCCATCGACGAACTGAGGGCACTGGTGGCGAAGGCCCGCGCGGGCACGCTCACGGAGGTCGAGCGCCAGCGCTACGAGGAGTCCTTCCGCGCCCTGGAGCACTCGCTGCTGCAGGCGCAGATCCTCCTCGCCCCCAAGGACGCGGCCGCCCGCCGGAGCTTCCGGGTGGTCTGCGACCTCGCCGCCGAGGTGGTCTTCGACGGCATCGCCCGCCGCGGCCGCGCCCAGACGGTCTCGGTGGGCGGCTTCTCGGTGAGCATCCCCGAGCCTCCCGAGGTGGGCTACGAGTACCGCTACACGCTCTGGTTCCCCGCCGCCGCCCAGCCGCTGGAGGGGGTCGCGGTGTGCCGCGCCTCGGTGGCCCAGGGCAAGGCGTGGCGCTGGTGCTTCGAGTTCCAGAAGCGCACGCCCGCCGAGCAGGCCCGCGCCCAGCTCGAGGTGGTGACGCTGGTGCTCGACCTGCTCTGGCCGGCCCCCAAGCCGCGCTGATCCCGCATCAATCAAAGAGGCGGGCACGGGCGCCCAGGGACCCGCGTAGGCGGCGTCCCGCGCCTTCCAGCTCCCCTCCGCCCAGAGGCTCGCCAGGACCGGCCGAAGCGCCGCCAGCTCCTCGGCGGTCGCGAACTCGCCGATCACCCACAACCGATCCGCCTCGAGGAGGACGAGCAAGCCATAGCTGGGCGCGATGACCGTGCCCGTGCAGAAGGCGTAGTTCCGGTAGGTCAGGGCCACGACGGCCGGGTCCGCGTCGTCGTCCCGTTCACGATCGGCCGGGAGACCGTCCGCGCGACCGGGAGTTGGGTGTCGCCGCAGCCCAGGCAGAGCAACAGGGTAAGAACGAGGAGACGGAGCATGTGTTGCTCGAAGAGCACGATGCGTGCCCATCCGCCCCAGGGCGCAGGGTGGGCTCGCGGCGCGCAGAGAGACCGGAACCGACAGTCCGGTACCGGTCGACTTCCTCCCCAGCCTGCAAGTCCGGGACACTCGAGGCGTATGGGCCGTGAGGTGCCAGGTTGGCTGGCGTACATACTCAAGTACCCGTTTTTAAGTCGTTTTACAGCTTCATTGACGCGCGCATCGGCATGGGTGTATCTGTTTTGGACTACTAGATGTCCTACATTTGCCGGGGAGGTCGCATGCGCGGGTCCATGAGCTGGGTGTTGGCAGCCTTGCTGGTCGCTGGTTGCGGCAGCGTCGAGACGCCCGAGGTCCAGGATCAGACCCAGCCGGTGACAGGAGGCGCAGTGCTTGCGCCCGACGCCGACCTCGCAGCGGTCCCGGCGAGTTCCATCGACTTCTGGGTGGAGAACAACTGGTCGAACGGCCAGGAGCAGCTCAACTGGGTCGAGCGCGTGGCCTCGCCACTCTTCGCCGGCGGCAAGCTCACCCTGCGCGTCGCAGCGCCCCGCTTCCCCTCCTGCGGCCTGGACGGCACGGTGACCGCAAACCTGCGCCTCTCCGACGGCTCGGTGGTCGTCGTCACGCTCGAGGGCGACAACCAGATCCGCACCGGCAGCACGGTGCTCCCGGCGGAGACGACCTCCCTCGAGGTGTGGCTCAAGTCCGAGCGCCAGGGCTGCGTCGAGTACGACAGCCGCTTCGGCGCGAACTACCGCTTCGAGGTCTTCGCCTGGAAGCCCTCGACAGTGCAGTTCCGCAAGGACGCCGCTCCGGCCGCGGTCCAGCCGCTGGTGCGCGGCGGCGCGCTGGTCATCGACTACGACATCGCGCGGCTGCCCAACTGCCGCATCGTCTACCGCGGCTACCCGAACTGGTTCGTGAAGGTCTGGGCGCGCTTCGACACCGGCGAGACCTCGTCGCAGAACGTGGTGGCCTTCGACTACACGATGAACGGCGCGACGCTGACCACCTTCAAGGTCAACCGCGCGGCGTTCGGCATCCCGCGCGGCGCGAAGTCCGTGCAGATCTGGGCGGAGAACGACCAGTACCCGCCCACCTGCCACGAGTGGGACAGCAACGGCGGCCAGAACTTCTCCTTCCCGGTCGGCGACGCCCCGGTGTGCAAGGACTCGGAGAAGTGGGAGGCCTCGACCGTCTCCTACGCGTTCTGCCCGGCCTACGTCCCGGCCAGCCAGTACGACGCCAGCGCGTGCCAGTTCTACGTGGACGGCCTCGGCCGCGGCAGCTTCTCCCACAACGGCGCGTCGGCGTCCTGGCTCGAGGCGTGGCTGAAGGTCGCGCCCCAGAGCGGCACCGTGGTCGCGGCGGGGATGTGGACGCGGTTCGCGACCGGCGAGCGAATCACCTACGGCGTGCAGACCGAGCCTGGCACCTGGCGGACGGGCGTCACCACGGCGCGCAGCATGATGGGCAACGGCGCGTTCGATCTGCAGCCGCAGGCCGTGGCCTTCTTCATCGACGTCCAGCAGGCCTCGGGCGCGGTCGACCGCGTCTGGCTGAGCCGCGGCGGGCAGAACTACTCCCTCGCCGACCTCTACTCGGTCCCCGGCTACGTGCAGGGCACTGGCATGGGCTCCATCGAGTGGGCGGCGGGCGGCGTCTCGCTCTTCGACCAGAAGCGCGCCTGCGGCCACTGAAGCTGCCTTCGGCTTTGAAGGGGAAGTGACAGGCAGGCGCCCCCGAGGTCACAAGGGGCAATCCTGCACGACTCCAAATCCAGCGACTTCCGGACTGCCCCAGGACGCTCTCTCCCTCGACGAGGGGAGGCGCCCCGGGGCATGTCTCTGTAACGGGAAGCATACTGCCTGAACATGGTGCTTTCGGGCGGTATACCTCCCGTTGTCCGGATCCCTGCTGAATCGCCCCGGGTCGGGTGACGAGCAGTTGCGCGGATGGCCCGGAGCCTCTCCAGACCAAGGAAGAGCGGGTCCCGTGGCAGTCCCGGACTTCGCTGGGCGTGGACTCGTGCAGGGGGGCTCCTCCCTGTCACTTCCCCTTCAGAGCCCCAGCCATGGACGCCTCAGGGATGGCGACCACGTCAGGATCCCCAGCGTCTAGTGCCGGAGCGCTCCCGATCCCTCACTCCGCGCGCGTCGCCAGCTCCCGCCGCCCGTCCCCAACCCTCGGCGAGTGCGCGCCGCAGGACTCGACGTCCCGCAGCTCCTCGGCCGAGGCGGGGTAGAAGCCGAACTCCTGCAGGACCTTCAGCTTCGGACGCACGTTGGTCTCCAGCCCGACGTGGAAGAACCCAGTGAAGATGTCCGGGTGCGCGCGCACGAAGTCGAACACCGCCTGGTGCTCCGGCCGGATCTCCACGTGCGCCAGCCGGCTCACCTCGTGCCCGGTGATCATGTACTCGGGGAAGAGATCGGGGGCGAACTCCAGCGCGGCCTTCTTCACCCACTCCCGCGCGATCTCCGTCTGCGGGAGCAGGCACAGAAGCGACGGCAGGATCCGCCCGCCCATCATCCGGAACGAGATCATCTGGAAGACCGACTGGTAGAAGTCCTCCATCGTCTCGAACGGGTAGCCCCACACGTAGAACAGGTCCACGCGCCGGAAGAGGTCGCAGGCGCGCCGCACCACGGGGATGGTCTCGGCGGAGGTGAAGCCCTTCTTCGTCGCCAGAAGCACCTTGTCCGAGCCCGACTCGATGCCGAAGCGGATCTCCACGCAGCCGGTCCGCTCCATCGCGCGCATCATCTCCTCGTCGGTGAGGTTGATGCGCCCGAAGGCCTTCCACTTCAGGTCCATCCCCGACTTCGCCAGCTCGTCACAGAACTCCATCACCCGCTGCCGCCCGGAGACGAAGAACTCGTCCTGGAAGAGGATGAGGTTCGCCCCCGCCTTCTCGTGCAGCACCCGCATCTCCTGCACCACCGACTTCGGTGACCGGTGGCACGAGCGCAGGTCCCAGATGGGCGCGACGGAGCAGAAGGTGCACGGGTACGGGCACCCACGCGAGGTGATGACCCCGAAGCCGGTGTACTTCGACAGGTCGAGGTGGTGGTACGCAGGGCCGGGGATGCCGTCGAGGTCCGCGATGCGCGGCGGACGCTCGTTGTGCACGATGCGCCCGTCCTTGCGGAAGCTGACCCCGGGGACCTTCTCGAGCCCCGCGCCAGCCTGGAGCGCCGCGACCAGCTTCGGCGCGATGTCCTCCGACTCGCCGCGAACGATGAGGTCCACCCACGGGAACCGCTCGAGGATGGGCTCCTCCACGGACTTGGGCCCCACGCCGGCCAGCACTGCCGTGCGATCGGGATAGCGCTCCTTGAAGGCCTTCATCGCGAGCAGCGTGAAGGGCAGCAGGTTGGCCATGCACGAGAACCCGACGATGGGCGCCGGGTCGTCGAGGAAGCGCACCACCTCCGCGGCGCTGAAGGGCTCGGGCACGTCGTGGAGCTGGTAGTCGCGGAAGTCCACCGAGTAGCCGGCGCGCTCCAGGGCCGCGGTCACGTAGAGCGGCCCCAGGGGCAGGTGGCGCTCGCGCTCCACGGCGTCGAAGTAGCGCACGTAGAGCATGTTGAGGTTCAGGATGGTGATGTCGGCCACGCGTCGTCCTCCGGGGGCTGCTCTCAGCGCTTGCGGTCGGGGTTGACCACGATGCCGCGGTTGGGCTGCGGCCGGGTGGGCCGCTCCGGCACGGGCCCCGCGTCGGGCTTCGCCGTCTCGGGCCGCTCCTCCGGGACGTGGGGCGCGATGCCGCCTTCGCTGAGCATGTCGTTGTGCTGCGGCCGCTCCGGCACCGGGTCCGGCGCGATGCCGCCCTTGGTGTGCATCTCCGGCCGCTCCACGCGCCCCGCGTCGGGCTCCGAGAGGGTGGGTCTGTCGAACGGGCGGATCCCTCGCGTCGCCATGGGCCGGTCCGGGCGCGGCGGCGTCTCGGCGCCCGCCTCACCCGGCTTGCACCCCGACAGCGCCGGCGCGGCGACCAGCGCGAGGGCCGCGAGCGCAGCCTCCTTGAGGAAGGTCCGCCGGTCGGTCGGGGGCAGCGGCAGGCAGCCGATCATCTGGGCGAGCTGCTCGGTGCTCGCCGCGTCGAGCACCGCCCGCTCGCTCGCGGTCAGCTCCACCCCCGCCGCGCCGGCAAGGCCCGCCCGCTGCTCGAGCAGCTGCGCCTGGAAGGCCTCGTCCACCGAGGCCAGCCGCAGCAGGCGCTGCAGACCAGTGGGGACCGGCGGCGGCGCGCCCGCCGACTCTGGGGGACGGCCTCCGACGATGGTGGTGCGCGGCGAGGGGTTCTCGGGCTCGTCGTCGCCAAACATCCGGTTCTTCATCACCGCCTCCTCTCACTTCTTGAAGAGCTTCCCGATGGCGCCGATCAGGCCGACCCCAGGCCGGATTCCCCGCGTCGGTGAGGACTCCGTGGGGCGCGGCACGTCCGGCGCATGGCCACCGGGGGCCTGCAGCGCATGCTCGGGCCGGTCGGGAGACGGGCGCGAGGCGAGGGCCACGTGCTGCACCATCTCGCGCAGGGTCTCGGCCGGCACCGAGTCCACGATCGCGCGCTCGCTGTCGTTGAGGGAGTGGCCCGCATCCTCCGCAGCCCGGGAGCGGCCTGCGAGGACACGCTCGAGCAGGGACGGATCCGCGGCCATGGCCACCAGCAGCCGGGTGACGCCGGAGGGCACGGGCGGGAGCGGCGGCTGGGTCACGGGGCTCCTCCTGAGGACGCGAGAGTGTCCCCCCGCCCGACCGCAGCACGCAACCTGCCGGCGCACCGGGTGTACGCTCCCTCCTCTCGCGAGGTGGCCATGTCCCGCCGGTTCCCTGGCGTCGCCGTCCTGCTCGCCGCCTTCCCGGCGGTGGCGCAGGCCTCGGAGGCCCACCCGGTCGAGGCTGCCCGGACGGCGCTTATCCAAGAGGCCGGAAGGCCCAGGGGAAAGCCAGCCCAGGCTGCGGTAGACCGACTCGAGGCGCTCGGGCTGCTCTACCTCGACGCGTGCAACCACTGCGCCTCGCTGAAGGACTGCGACGCGGACCGCAAGAAGATCCTCGCGGGGCGCCCCCCGGCGCAGGACCCATGTGCGCCGCCGCCAAGCAACCGGGAGGGGCATGGCCTGCTGGAGCGGGGGATCGCCGAGGTGAAGGCCCGTCGGCCTCGCGAGGCGACCGTCTTCCTCAAGCGTGCGGCGGACGCTGGAGTGGTCGAGGCCCACATGCACCTGGGCGCCTGCTACGCGCAGCTCGGCCGCACCCGCGAGGGCGCGTGGCAGTACGAGGAGTTCCTGATGAAGGCCCCGGGCGCGCCGCAGGCAGCGAGCGTCCGGGAGATCCTGCGCAGCTACTACGCCACCAGCCGCACCAGGCCACGCCATCCCCACCTGCTGGACGCGTCCTCCCGCTTGCCGATCCTGCCTCCGAGCCCGAAGCCCGGCTCCCGCGAGCAGGCCCTCCGCGACGCCGCGCTGGCCAAGGGCTTGGAGTGGATCAAGGCGAAGAAGTACCGCCAGGCCATCGGGCCGCTGCAGGACGCCGCGCGACTGGGAGCCAACGTGGGACACCTCTACCTGGGCATCGCCTACGCGAGCCTCGGGGAGTCGGACCGCGGAGCCTGGCACTACGAGGAGTTCGTGCACCTGGAGCCGGGCCACCCCTCCGTTCCCAAGGCCCGGGAGATCCTCCGGGAGTTCTTCACCAAGAGCCGCAACCGCAAACCGCGGTATCCGCAGTAGCCCCCAGGAACGAGGGCCTGGTTCCGGATCCGGCTGGAATCACTGGCGATTCGGGAGAGCTTGGCACTTTCTTCCCGCGCTCACTCCGCCAACAAGGGAGCGGAGACCAGCCCCGGGGACTCGCGGCGGAGCCTCTCGACGTACTCCCTCAGCTTCTCGCTCGGCGCGTAGAAGCCCTTCTCCAGCTCCCAGACCCAGTACGCCTTCTCGGCCTTGCACACGAAGACGGTCACGACCCGATCAGCGTCTGCCGAGCGCCCGCCCTCGAGTTGGCAGAGAGAGGTCGCGGGCTTGCCGTCCGCACACGCCCTGCCCTCCGGCGGCCTTCGCACCGCCCAGTAGCGCTGGTAGTAGGCGACCTGCGCCTCGAGCTCGATCGGCCGGCCGTTCAGGTGCCGCCAGAACGACTTGAGGATGATCGAGGACATGTCGTCGGGGTGGTGAATGCCCATGCCATTGAAGTACTTCGCCAGCGGCAAGCAACCCAAAGCCCCCAGGTGTTGCGCAGGCTCATCCCCAGGCCATGGTGGTGCTTGGATATCCCGCGCTCGGAGCCCTGGCGCATCTCCTCGATGTCCGCCTCTCCGAGCGCCTTCTCGAGCGCCGCGAAGCACTCCTCGAGGTTGTTGGGGACCTCCTCGAGCGTCCTGGGCACGGGCGGACGAGCGGTCTTCGAGAGCGCCTCCGCCTTGGCGAGCACCGCGGGTGCGAAGAAGCTCCCGACCAAGGCGGACGCGGCCTCGGCGTGGCTGGGCGCGCACTCCTCCGCGGGCTTCTCACCCCCGTACGCCATGAGCTGGACGACCAGCGAGCCTCCGCCCGCGGACAGGAAGTAGACGGTGCGGCCGGGCATCTGCGGCAGCGCGAGCCGGGTCGCGGCGTGCCCGGCGAGCTGCACCTCGCCCTCCTGCCGCTCCTCCCAGCGCCGGATCGCCGAGGTGACCTCGATGGACTCGGTCTCGATGAGCTTCCGTGTGAGCTCGGCGCTCGCCCCGGGGAGGAAGTCGAACCAGAGGAGGTTGACGCAGCGCTTGCCCGGCACGGGGATGGTCGGGCTCGTCCGGGACTCCTTGGGGTCGAGGCGCCAGCCCTTCTGCACCGGCAGGGCAAGGTCCACCGAGAGCGCCTTGAAGACCAAGCCGGACCTGGGCGCGGTTGCGGCGACTGCAAGAGCGATGAGGATCGAAGCGTTCACGGGACCTCCCCGGGAGGACACCTTAGGCACCCGCAACGATCCCCACAACCCCATGAATACTCTGCATTTCTCAGAGGGCCTGGCACCACGCCAGGCCCTCTCGGAGGCGGGTCGCGACCTCAGTGGCAGCAGGTCCCCGTGCTCCAGACCGCGCTCGCGCCCTGGTAGACGACCGCGTTCCCGTCGTCCTGGAGCGCGAGCCGGGCGCCGGGACGATTGAAGGTCCCGGCGTGCCACACCGCGGTCCCGCTCGGCGCGTAGAGCACCAGGTTCCCGTCGCCCTGCATCGCCAGCACGCTCGTGGACCGGCCGTTGGTCCCGGCGTGCCAGAGGACCTTCGCGCCCTGGTAGAGCACCACGTTCCCGTCGGCCTGGTGCACGAACTGGAAGCGGCCGTCGCAGGAGGTCACCGCTTGGCCGCGGCCGAGCTGCGCGCCTGACGCGAGCACGCCGCAGCCCGCGGGAGGGGTCGTGACCGGGGGTTGCGTCGGGGTCGTCGTCGAGCCAGCGGCGGCGGCGACCACGGCGTCGAGGCGGGACTTCACGTTCGTGCCCGGGCACGCGGTGGGCGCGAGCTCGAAGTGGCCCTTGATGGCCACCCGGCTCGAGGGGATCGAGTAGACGCGTCGGACGCCGCGCAGCAGGTTCTGGAGCGAGGCCAGCATCTGCGGAGTCGGCGTCTCGGTCTGGAAGTTGCCGAGCAGGACGATGCCCAGGTTCTTGGTGTTCTGCCCGTCGACGTGGGCGCCGCGCCGGCCGCTGGAAACCATCTCGTAGACCTTGCCGTCCCGAGCGATGGCGAAGTGGTACATCTGGTCGCACCAGCCCTTGCCCACGCGGGTCTGGTAGTCCGCATTCCGCAGCCAGGTCACGGTGTCGCCGACGCTGCCGCCGACGTGGTGGATGGTGACGCGGGTGGGCGCCTCGATGGCCCGGCAGGTCCCCGCTGGCCGCGCGCCCCACGCCTCGCGCGAGATGGCGGTCCCGTCGTCCACCAGCGGCCGCACCGACCCCAGCATCTGCTCGTCCTGGCCAGGCTCCTCGGCCACCTCCTCCTCGTCGACGAAGGCCTCGCCCCCGCAGGCGGCAAGGACGCTGACCGACAACACCGCAAGGATTCGTCTCATGGCTGACCCCTGTGCTCGTGGTTCGTGGATCGAACAGCGCGATTGTCCGCAGGGGCGCCGGGGCGTTTCGCGACGCCCGCGCGCGGGGTGCCAAAT